>JANOGJ010000682.1:0-7156 GCA_031405995.1 Acidobacteriota bacterium | reverse complement strand
CTGGACGCGAGCCGCAGCGTGATCTTCGACGTGCCGGACATGTGCACCGGCGCCGTCAGTTCCGGCGTCGCGTAGAGCAGCCGATTCGGCGACGACTCGGCCTTCGCCAGCGCCGCGCCGCTGAACTGCACGTCGTCGATGAGTCTTTCGAGGTCGTTCGCGCCCCGCTTCGGCGGCGACGTCAGGGCCAGCCCGCCCCGAGCGCCCCCACCTGAGTGCAACCGGAGCGTGACAAACGACGCGTCAGGATTCGGGTAGTCCGCGTAGGGCGTCGGCGGCGGCGTGGGCGGGCCGCCGCGACGCGGCGGTGGCGGCGTCCCTGGAGGCGGCGGTGGCGGCGGCGCGACGACCGCGGCGGGATCGACTTCGCGCACAATCCACGCCTTCGGGTCCTTTTCGACGCCGTTCTGCACGCCGTACAAGTAGCGCGTGAACCACTTGTTCATCATCACGAGCGGCGGCGGGCCGCCATGCCCGCCCTGGTGGTAATACGCCTGCAGCGGGACCTTGCCCTTCAGCGCCTCGTAGATCCGCACGCTGTGCTCCGGCACGACGTTCCAGTCGTTGAACGCGTGCGCCATCAGCACAGCAGCCTTGATTTTGCCGACCTTCTCGAGCAGGTCGCGCGACGCCCAGAAGTCGTTGTAGTCGCCGCTCGTGCGGTCGCGCCCGCGCACGAACTCGCCGTCGCGGATCAGCCGGTTGCACGTCTCGCGCCGCGCGGGATCGCCGCTGTTGATGAAGTCGTAGAGGAAGTCGATGTCCTCGCCGAGCCAGCCGCCAGGATGCCGCACGAGGCCGTTCGATCGGTAGTAGTGGTAGTACGACGTATTCGGCGCGATGGGAATGATCGCTTCGAGGCCGGCGACGCCGGTCGTCGCGGCCGCCACCGGCAGCGTGCCGTTGTAGGACGTTCCCGTCATCCCGACTTTTCCAGTTGACCAGGTCGTCGCCACGACTTCCTCCGACCCGTCCACCGTCGTGTAGCCCTTCGCCCGCCCGTTCAGCCACTCGATGACCGCCTTCGGCGCGAGCTCCTCCGGCGCGCTGCCAACCGTCGGACATCCTTGCGACAATCCCGTCCCCGGCGCCTCGGAGTGGACGACGGCGAAGCCGCGGGGCACCCAGGTGGCGACCTGCGAGTTTGAGACGTTCTGGCGAACGGGCTGGAACTCGGGCGTGGGCTGCGACGTGCGCGGCGGCGATACGGCGCCGACTTCCTGCTTCACGTCCCAGAGAAACGCCCTGGGCCCAGACGTGCCCGCGAAGTACGGCGACGACTCGTAGATCACCGGGACTTTCAGCCCCTCGGTTTGTGTCTGCGCCGGGCGCGTGACGTCCACGTGGACGCGATCGCGCTTCCCGTCGCCATCCGAGTCGAACTCGGTTTCCACG
Source organism: Acidobacteriota bacterium (assembly GCA_031405995.1). Classification (GTDB taxonomy): domain Bacteria; phylum Acidobacteriota; class Vicinamibacteria; order Vicinamibacterales; family SCN-69-37; genus JANOGJ01. The sequence continues at coordinate 5,761 of JANOGJ010000682.1, read as the reverse complement.
AAGAGCCTCTGCCGGATCCACTGCGCGGCGTCCTGGAAACCCGGCACGATCTGCGCCTGGCCGTCGACGAACACGGGCAGCGTCTTCTGCGGCGCTTGCGCGGAGACCATTCCGGTAAGCGCGGCCAGCCCGACGGCCAAGCTCAGCGCCGCGACGATTCGAGCCTTCATGACGAGTCCCTCCACACGCCGTGACGCCAGCCGGTCGAGGGGATTCTACCGCGGCGGCCGGTTATCATTCGCCATGCCACCGACGCTCGCGCCGCTCGACCGCTACCGTGAGCACGCCCCCGACGAGATGGCGCGCCGCGCGCGGGAGTTCTATGTAGACCTGACCCGGCGCCGGACCGTCCGCGACTTCTCCGATCGGCCGATTCCTCCGGGCGTCATCGAGCCCTGCCTCCTCGCCGCCGGGACCGCGCCGAACGGCGCGAACCTCCAGCCGTGGCACTTCGTCGTCGTCACCGATTCGGACGTGAAGCGGCGCATCCGCGAGGCGGCCGAAGTCGAGGAGCGCGACTTCTACGAGCGGCGCGCCCCGCCCGAGTGGCTCGAGGCGCTGGCCGCGCTCGGCACCGATGCCAGGAAACCCTTTCTCGAAACGGCGCCGGCGCTCATCGCGATCTTCGGCGAGTCGTACGGCATCCGCCCGGACGGCACGCACGTCAAGCATTACTACGTATCCGAATCCGTCGGCATCGCAACCGGCCTGCTCATCGCGGCCATTCATCACGCCGGCCTCGTCTCGCTGACACACACGCCGAGCCCGATGGGGTTCTTGAACACGATCCTGGGACGACCGGCGAACGAACGCCCGTTCCTGCTGCTCGTCGTCGGCTACCCGGCCGCCGACGCGCAGGTGCCCGTGATCGCAAAGAAGCCGCTCGAGGCCATCGCGAGTTTCGTGTAGCGTTGTTGGAGGCGCACGGTGCAGCGCTGGATGCTCGTCTTCGTCGTGGCGATTGGGAGTGCGCAGGCGCCCCCGCCCGACCTGTCCGTCTTCCTGCAGGCCGCCTCATCGGACGCGCGGCAAGCCGATCGCGCGCTGGCGCAGCTCGCGTCGAACTGGAAGGCCGGCTACGCGCCGATGCTGATCGACCTCGCGCGTTTTCTCCTGCCGCCGCGCGCGGGGACGCCCGACGCCGCGCCCGGCACCGTCGATCTCACCGGCATCGCCGCCCTCGGCGATCCGGAGGACCGGCGCAGCGGCGTGCTCGACCTGTCGGGATCGGCGCCCGGCCGCCCCGTTCACCCCGCGCGGGCCCGGCTCACGCGCTTTCTCGAGCAGCGGACCGGCCAACGCTTCGGCGACGACCTCGGGCGCTGGCGCGAGTGGATGTGGTCGCAGCCGTACGACCCGCATCCCGACTACCTCGCCTTCAAGGCGACGCTGTACGCGCGCGTGGACCCGCGCATGGGCCGGTTCTTCACGAATCGCGCGACGATCCGGCTGGACGAGATCGACTGGGGCGGCGTCGGGGTCAACGGCATCCCGCCGCTCGTCGCGCCGAAGGTGGTGGGCCCGACCGCGGCCGACTGGCTCAAGGACTCGCACCTCGTCTTCGGCATCGTCGTGAACGGCGAGGCACGCGCGTATCCCAAGCGCATCCTGGCGTGGCACGAAATGGCCCGCGATCGGCTCGGCGGCCTCGACCTCACGATCGTCTACTGCACACTCTGCGGCACCGTCATTCCGTACGAGAGCACGGTCGGCGGTGTCAGGCGCACGTTCGGCACGAGCGGACTGCTCTACCGATCGAACAAGCTCATGTTCGACGAGGAGACGATGAGTCTGTGGTCCACGTTGGACGGCGCGCCGGTGGTGGGCCCGCTCGCCGGCTCGACGCTTCGCCTCGTGGCGCGCCCCGTCGTGACGACGACGTGGGGCGAGTGGCGGCGCGCGAACCCGCGGACCACGGTGTTGTCGATCGACACGGGACACCAGCGCGACTACTCGGAGGGCGCGGCCTACCGCGACTACTTCGCGACCGACCGGCTGATGTTCCGCGTGCCCGTCCTCGACAAGCGGCTCAAGAACAAGGACGAAGTCCTCGGGCTCATCCTGCCGGCCCAGGGGGGCGGACGCCAGGCCCTGGCGTTTGCGGTCGCCTTCCTGCAACGGCAACCCGTGCACCACGCCACGTACGGTGCCGTCTCGCTGGTCGTCCTCACGAGTCCGAAAGGCGCCAACCGCGTGTACGACTCGGGCACTTACCGTTTTGTCGCGTGGACCGGCCCGGCGTCGGTGAAGGACGCCGCGGGACGCCAGTGGGACGTACACGAGGACGCGCTGGTGCTGTCCGGACCGGCGCCCGTGAGGCTGCCGCGGCGCACGGCGTTCCGCGCGTTCTGGTTCGGGTGGTATGCCCAGTTCCCGGACACGGAACTGATCAAGTAGAACGAGGTGCTACTCTTACGTCCGGCATGCGCCGGTCGATACTCCTCCCCCTGTTCGGCCTGATCGCGGCCTCCTGCTCGGGCGGGTCCGCGACGCCCGCGGCCGGCGCGGCCGGCGGACCACCGCCTCCGGTCGCGGTCACAACCGCGCTCGTCGTGCAAAAGCCGATGGCCGTGAATGTGCGCGCCGTCGGCGCCGTCGAGGCCTCGTCCACCGTCGAGGTCCGCGCCCAGGTCGCGGGGGAGTTGTTGACGGTCGGCTTCGCGGAAGGCCAGGACGTCACCGCGGGCCAGCTCCTCTTCACCATCGACGCGCGGCCGTTCGAGGTGACGCTGCGCCAGGCCGAAGCCACACTCGCGCGCGACTCGGCCCAGTTGAAGAACGCGGAAGCGCAGAAGGCGCGGGCCGCCGATCTGATGAAGAACGGCCTGCTGTCGAAGGCCGACTACGAGACCAGCTCGACCGCCGCCGAGGCGCTCGCCGCGACGGTGGCGGTTGACCGCGCCGTCGTGGAGACGGCGACGCTGCAGCTGCAGCGCACCAAAGTGTTCGCGCCGGTGGCCGGCCGCACCGGCGCGCTGCTTGCGAACGCGGGCGCGCTGATTCGCGCGAATGACGTCGCGCCGCTCGTCGTGATCAACCAGATCACACCGGCCTACGTGAGTTTTGCGATTCCGGCGCGCCTCGTCTCGCGGCTGGACACCTCGCCTGGCGCCCGCCGCGCGGCCGTCGAGGCCACGCTCCCGGGAGCCGCCGGCGCCGTGACTGGCCGCGTGAGCTTCGTGGACAACGCCGTCGACAAGACGTCGGACACCATCCGCATCAAAGCGACGTTCGAGAATCGCGACCGCCGGCTCTGGCCGGGCGCCTTCGTCGGCGTCGTCCTTCGCCTCGCCGTCGACACGCACGCCCTCGTCGTCCCGGGCGCCGCGGTGCTGCCCGGCCAGCAGAGCGCCTACGTCTACGTCGTCACGCCGCAGAACACGGCCGAGGTGCGGCCTGTGATCGTCGCCTGGACGGACGACCGCGAGACCGTGATCCAGAGCGGTTTGCAGGCCGGCGAGACAGTCGTCATCGACGGGCAACTGCGGCTCACGCCCGGCGCGCGCGTGAACGCGAAGCCGGTCGAGGGGACGAAGTCGCCTCGCCCATGAACATCTCCGAAGGCTTTATCCGCCGGCCGGTCGCGACGACGCTGATTCAGATCGCGATCGTGCTGTTCGGCGCCATGGGCTACATGGTCCTCCCGGTGAGCGACCTGCCCAACGTGGACTTCCCGACGATCCAGGTCAGCGCCAGCTTGCCCGGCGCCGATCCCGAGACGATGGCGGCCGCGGTCGCGACGCCCCTCGAGAAGAGTTTCGCGACGGTGTCCGGCATCTCGTCGATCAACTCGACGAGCACGACGGGCAGCACGTCGATCACGATTCAGTTTGATCTCGACCGCGACATCGACGCCGCGGCGCAGGACGTGCAGGTCGCGATCTCGCGGACGGGCCGCGCGCTGCCGCCCGACATGCCGTCGCCGCCGACCTTTCGGAAGGTGAATCCGGCGGACTTCCCCATCCTCTTTCTCACGCTCAGCTCGCAGACGCTGCCGCTCTCGGAGGTGAACGAGTACGCGGACACGACGATCGGCCAGCGCCTGTCGACGGTGCGCGGCGTCGCGCAGGTCTCGATTTTCGGCGCGCAGAAGCACGCGGTGCGCATTGACGTCAATCCGCACGAGCTGGCCGGGCGCGCCATCGGCTTCAACGAGCTGGCCTCGGCGATCCAGGGCGGCAATGCGAGCCGGCCCACCGGCACGCTGTATGGGGCCGACCGGACGTTCACGGTCAAGACCGACGGCCAGCTGGGGGACGCCACGGCCTTCCGCCAGCTCACCATCGCGTATCGCAACGGCAGCCCGGTCACGCTCGACCAGGTCGCGCGCGTGTACGACGGGGTCGAGGACGACAAGACGGCCAGCTGGTACAACGACGCGCGCACGGTGTACCTGGCGATCCAGCGCCAGCCTGGCGCGAACACGGTGCAGATCGTCGATGAGATTCGGCGACTGCTGCCGTCGATCCGCGCCCAGCTGCCCGCCGCGGTGCAACTCACGCCGCGCAGCGACCGGTCCCAGTCCATCCGCGAGTCGGTGCGCGACATCAAGCTCACGCTCGCGCTGACGGTCGTGCTCGTCATCCTGGTCATCTTTCTGTTTCTGCGAAACGTCCGGGCGACGATCATCCCCAGCCTGGCGCTGCCGGCGTCGATCGTCGGCACGTTCGGCGCGATGTACCTCTTCGACTTCAGCCTCGACAACCTGTCGCTGATGGCGCTCACGCTCTCGGTCGGCTTCGTCGTCGACGACGCCATCGTCATGCTCGAGAACATCGTGCGGCACATGGAGGCCGGCGAAACCGCGATGGCGGCGTCATTGGCCGCCTCGAAAGAAATCGGCTTCACGATTGTTTCGATCACCCTGTCGCTCGTGGCCGTCTTCATCCCCGTCCTCTTCATGGGCGGCATCGTCGGCCGGCTGCTCTACGAGTTCGCGGTCACGATCAGCGTCGCGATTCTAATCTCCGGGTTCGTGTCGGTGACGCTCACGCCGATGCTCGCCTCGCGGTTCCTGAAGCCGCCGCGCGCGTCGCACGGCTTCCTCTACAACGCCATCGAGCGCCTCTTCACCGCCACCCGCGACGCGTACGGCTGGTCGCTCGCCCTCGCGATGCGGTTTCATGTCGTCACGATGGCGGTGTCGGTCCTCCTGCTCGCCGGCACGATCTACTGTTTTCAGATCATCCCGACCGGATTTATTCCCAGCCAGGACACGGGCCAGGTCAACGGATCGATCGAGGGCATGCAGGGCATCGGGTTCGACGCGATGGCCGCGCACGCGCAGGAGGTCAGCCGGATCATCCGCGCCGATCCGAACGTGTTCGCCATGACCGCGAACATCGGGGGTGGCGGCGGCGGTGGGGGCGGCGGCGGCACCATGAACAACGGCCGCATCACCGTGGACCTCAAGCCGCGCGCCGAGCGGGCGCTCTCGGCCGACGAGTTGATCGAGCACCTCCGGCCCAGGCTCGCGCAGATTCCCGGCGTGCGCGTGATCCTGCAGAACCCGCCCGTGATCCGGATCGGCGGCCAGCAATCGCGATCGCTCTATCAGTTCACCTTGCAGAGCGGGAGCACGGCTGAGCTCTACGCCGCGGCGCCGGTCCTCGGCGAACGATTGCAGCGCGTGCCCGGCGTCGTGGATGTCACGAGCGACCTGCAGCTGACGAACCCGCAAGCCAACGTCTCGCTCGACCGCGCGCGCATCGCCGCGTTCGGCCTCACCGCCGATCAGGTCGAGAGCGTGCTCTTCGACGCC
>JANOGJ010000660.1:0-4607 GCA_031405995.1 Acidobacteriota bacterium | reverse complement strand
GGCGCTTCGTCTGGTGCGGCGAAGCGATCTGCGAGGTGTCGCTCGCGGCGTCGGCGCCGTGGAAGCGCAAGCACATCGCTTCGCTGCGGCATCTCTACGCGAAGGCGGAGCCGGCGGCGGATCTGCTCGATGCGCTCGAAGTCGCGTTGCCCGATGACGCGACGCGACTCACCGACGCGTCACTCGCGACGATCCGCTTCCTCGCCGAACGACTCCGCATCGAGACGCCGCTGCTGATTTCGTCGGAGCTCGGACTCGAAGCGCGCTTTCGCGAGCGCTTTCCGGACGACGCCGGCCCCACGCAGCGCATCGCCGTCTACCTCGAAGCGCTCGGCGCGACGGAGTTGATCGAGGGCGAGAGCGGTCGCGATAACTTCGACGTCGCGCTCTTTGAAGAGGCCGGCTTCCGCGTGCACTTCCACCGCTACGAGCATCCGATCTACGCACAGCTTCACGGCCCGTTCGTCTCGCATCTGTCCGCGCTCGATCTGTTGCTCTGCGAAGGCGAAGAGGGTGCGCGCCGCGTGTTGCGCTCGGCGGCGCGGAGTCCGCGCGCGTCATGAGCGGCGAAGCCATCGATGTCTCGGTGGTGGTGCCGCTGCTCAATGAGGAGAGCAGCGTCACGGAGCTGGTGACACGCATCTGCGCCGTGTTCGACCGGCGCCGCGAGCGCTTCGAGCTGCTGCTCGTCGATGACGGCAGCCTCGACGCCACCGCCGCGCGCTTGCGCGAGATCGAAGCCGACGATCCGCGCGTGCGCGTCTTCGAGTTCACCCGCAATTTCGGTCAGGCCGCGGCGCTCGCCTGCGGCATCTTCGAAGCGCGCGGGCGGGTGGTAGTTACGATCGATGGCGACTTGCAGAACCCGCCCGAAGAGATTCCGAAGCTGCTCGACGCGGTCGAGAAGGGCGCGTTCGTCGTCTCGACGACGCGAACCGGCAGCGGCAGTGCCGGCGGTGGAGTCGCCGGCCGCGGCAACGCCTCGCGCCGCTTTGCGGGCGACGACCTTCAACCGATCAAGGCGCGCATCCTGCTGATGCTGGCGCTCGCCACGACGAGCGACCCGGCCGAAGTCCAGCGGATGTTCAGAGACTACTGACCGCCACGTATAATCAAGTAGCACGTCTCGTCCTCCCACGATGGGCCAGTAGCGCAGTTGGGAGCGCGCATGAATGGCATTCATGAGGTCACCGGTTCGATCCCGGTCTGGTCCACCATCCCCCCGCACCGGCGCTGCACTGGAAGGCCGACGTTCCCACGGCATATTGACTTGACCCGGTTCCGTGCCTAGACTGGCGGCGAAGCAGTACTTTTGCGCGTATTCGGGGGGCACGGCCTCTCGGAAAAGGATCGGTCATGCCCACCGGCACGATTGCACGTCTGCTGATTGATAAGGGGTTCGGGTTCATCCGCGATGAGGGCGGCGTCGAGCACTTCTTTCACCGGTCCGCCGTGAGAAGCGCCGTGTTCGAGTTGCTTCGTGAAGGCCAGCGTGTCGAGTTCTCGGTCGAGGACTCGCCAAAGGGACCTCGCGCCGCCGACGTGCGGCTGATCGACGGCTAGAGCGAGCGCCGGGAAGCCAACGGGGTCCGGTGGCCCTCCCGGTCTTCAAAACCGGCCGCTTCCCGCCGCAAGGCGGGAAGGGTGGGTTCGACTCCCACGGGCTTCCGCCATCAACCAGGTACGCCAGGTACGGCTACTTGTCGCGCAGCAAGTGCGTTGGGACGCGAACGAGGAACGCATCGAGCCGGGCGCCGCCCATGTTGGCCTGCCAGAAGTAGTACTCGCCCGTGACGTCGAGGTTGCCCTTAGGCGCCCGGTAGTACGCCTTGCCGCCGCCAGGCGCCTTCATGTCGGTCAGGGTCGGCGCGACGACGAGCATGCGCTGAGAACCGTCGAGCGGAAAGCAGACGACCTCGCGCTCGCGCGCGACCGGCGCCTCGAGCACGCGCCCGCCGGTAGAGGTCGAACACGCGATCTGCGATCCCACCGTCTCCATCGTCGCGGCCGACGCCGCCGACCAGGTCGGCTGGCTGTAACTGTCGCCAAGCCACGAGACCATCGTGTGAACCACGCGGCCCTGTCCAGGCGCCTTAAAGGACCGCGAGAGGTCCCACAGCCGGAGCGTCTGGCCGAGTGCCGCCCAGTTGTCCTCGCCCAGCACAAAGCCCCAGCCGAAATCGAGGTGGCCCGGCGCGCCAAGCGGGTCGGTGAGCGTCTCCCCGACCGACCAGGGATTGACGGTGCCGACAAGCAGGTCGGTGCCGGGCGACGCGCCGCCGACCGACGCGATCCAGTACTTGCCGCTCTTGTCCACGAAGCAGTCCCCCATCGGACCGGGGATGAAGTGCCACGCGTTTGTTGGCACGTGATGAATGGCGCAGCCAGTATCGTTCCACGGGTCGACGGACTTCTTGACCGTCATGGCCCACGACTGCGCGTCGTTCGACGCGATGGCGGCCCAGAGCTTGACGTCGGCGCCTCCGCCGTGGGCCTTCTGCGCCGCGGGCGCGGCGAGATCAAAGGTGACCGTTTCGGCGCCGGTCGCGACGTTCTTGGCGATCATCTGCGACGTCACATACGCGTAGAGGAGGTCCGGGTCCACTGCGCTCCAGAACCAGCCGGCGCCGCGCGCGTACGACAACGGCTTGTCCTGTGACGGCTTGCCGAAGATCGGTCCCTGCTTCGTGACGGCGCCCGTCGTCTTGTCGACCGTGATCATCGTGACGTACGTCGTGTCCTCGAGCGCGACAAAGACGCGGACGATCGGCTGCCCGGCGTGCGCATTGATGTTCCGCCAGAACGAGTAGCCCTCCTGCTCGAGGCAGTCCTTGCCTCCGCAGTCATCAGGAATCGTCAGGCGGTACGCCTCGGTGTTGAACGGCGCCGGAAAACGGAACTGGCGGCGAGACGCCGGAACGAAGGCCCTGATCTGCTCGGCCGTCGGCGGCGTCCGCGCCACCGCGGACGTGGCCGGTTCGACGAACCCGCCCGGTGCGAGCGCCACCGGCTCCTGACCGGCCGGCCAGAAAACCGCCCCGCCGGCGCCGGCGACGACCAACACCGCGCCGGCCAGGCTCCACCGCATCGTCACGCTCATCATGATTGTCATTGTGCCATGAGCCAGCCGGCGACGTCGCCGGCGTCGGCCAGCGTGTCCACCACGACGTCGGCGCCCGTCGCCTCGAGCGCGGCGCGATCGTATGTGCCCGTCGCGACCGCGATGGCGCGCGCCCCGTGCGCCCGCGCGCAATCGACATCGAGCGGCGTGTCCCCGATCACGACGATGCGTCCTGCCGGGACCGCCGGCGCGCCCGCCTCACGCGCGCGGGCGATCGCCACCGGCACAAGCGCGCGCCGGTCGAGGTGGTCGTCGCCAAACGCGCCGAACCGAAACCGCCGCCAGAGATCGAAGTGGCCGAGCTTGATGCGCGCGCCCCGCTCGAAGTTGCCGGTCAGGAGCCCGACGTGCACGTCGGACCGCGCGGCCAGCGCGTCCAACAGGACCTCGACCCCGGGCAGGACGCCGCTTGGGTCGGCCACGCGCTTCACGATCTCGACCGCCAGGTCGGCGACGTACGCCTCGCGGAGCCTGATAATCTCGTCGTCGGACGGCTCCCGCCCGATCGCGCGAAAGGCGTCGCTCACGATGGCCCGGTCCGTCCGCCCCGCGATCGGAATGCCGGCGAGCGCGGCCTCGACGCCGTAGAGCCTGGCGAACGCCGCGTTCATGCCACGCACACCGGCGCGGCCCGTTTGGACGAGCGTGCCGTCGATGTCGAAGAGGACCAACCAGGCCGCGTGGTGCGACATAATGCGATCTACAATCCTTGATCGAAAGAGGTTCCTCATGCGGGTGCGCACTCTCGGGGTGGGTTTGGTTGTGCTCGTGGCGGCCGCGACGACAACGATCGCGCGCCAGAGCGCGCGCGCTGGCGCCGACATCAAAGGCGACGGCATCACCGGACGCGTCGAGTTCCGCGAAGTCCCCGCTCAGACCGACGGCGGCCGCGACATGAAGTTCATGACGGGCACGAGCGCCGTCGAGGTCACCGCGACCATCACCGGCCTCAAACCGGGCACGCATGGCTTCCACCTCCATGCGGTCGGCGCGTGCGACGGCCCGGGGTTCACGAGCGCGGGCGGCCACTTCGATCCCGGTCCGCACGGCATGGCCGACCCGGATGCCAATCACCCATTCCACATGGGCGACCTCCCCAACCTCGTCGCGGACGCGACGGGCCGCGCGACGCTGAAGTCCATCACGACTCGCGTGACGCTGGGATCCGGCCCCCTGTCGATGTTCGACGCGGATGGCACCGCGGTCATCATCCACGCCAATCCGGACCAGGGCATCACGGCCGAGAGCAAGGCCGGCCTGAGCGGCGGCCCCAGGGTCGCCTGCGGCGTCGTCACCAAGCAGTAACGGTCGTCACCGACCCGCGAAGAGCGAGCGCCAGAATCCGTCCGTCCGGCGAAGCTGTCCCGTTCCCGGATGCAGCGTGAGCCGCACGGCGCCGCAGGCGCGCGCGAACACGGCGTCCTCCGTGATCGCCAGCCAACCGATCTTGCGCGCGTCGGCCAGGCGCGCCAGCGTCGTCCCAAAG
>JANOGJ010000619.1:0-8046 GCA_031405995.1 Acidobacteriota bacterium | reverse complement strand
ACGACGGCTTCAGCGGGACGCCGGTGAAGATCCGCGCCGCCGTCGACATCAAGGGCGATCGCGCGCGCGTCGATTTCACGGGATCCGATCCGCAGGTCGAGGGCAGCGTCAACGCCAACTACGCGATGACGCTGTCGGCGTGCCTCTATGTGTTTCGCTGTCTGGTCGTCGACGACGTGCTCTACAACGCGGGTGTGTCGCGTCCGCTGACCGTTGTCGCTCCCGTGGGCTCGATTGTGAATGCCACCCGACCGTCGGCGGTCGCCGGCGGCAACGTCGAGACGTCGCAGCGCATCACGGATGTCGTGTTCGGCGCGCTCGCGAAGGCGGTGCCCGACCGCGTGCCGGCCGCCAGCCAGGGGACGATGAACAACGTTACGTTCGGCGGCGTCGACCCGCGGACCGGCCGCCGGTTCGCCTACTACGAGACGCTCGGGGGCGGCATGGGCGGGCGGCTGGGCCTGGCGGGCCTGAGCGGTGTCCATACGCACATGAGCAACACGCGCAACACGCCGGTCGAGGCGATCGAACACGACTTGCCGTTGCGCATTCGACGATATGGCCTGCGGACGGACAGCGCCGGCAAGGGACAGTTCCCCGGCGGCGAGGGCCTCGTGCGCGAGTACGAGTTGCTGGCCGAGGCGTCCGTCACGGTGCTGTCCGAACGTCGCCAACGCGCGCCCTACGGCGCCGCGGGCGGAGAGCCCGGCGGCCGGGGCAGGAATACGCTCATTCGGGACGGGCGCGAGGAAACGCTGCCCGGCAAGATCGAGCTCCACCTCCGCAAGGGCGATCGACTGCGAATCGAGACGCCCGGCGGTGGAGGATACGGTGAACCGTGAACCTGACCTTCTGGCGTGAGGCTGACCCAACCGCGCGCCGCGCCCTTGTCGCGGCGTCGCTCGGATGGATGCTCGACGCCTTCGACGTCATGCTGTACGCGCTGGTCCTGTCGGCGGTGCGCGAGGATCTGCACCTCACCGAACAAGTCGCTGGCGGCATGCAGTCCCTGACGCTGCTCGCGTCGGCGGCCGGCGGCATCGGCTTCGGCGTCTTCGCCGATCGGTACGGCCGGGTGCGGGCGCTGATGCTCTCCGTCCTCATTTACTCGGTGTTCACGGCCGCGTGCGGGTTCGCGCAGACGGCGGCGCAGCTCGCGGTCTTCCGGATCGGCCTGGGCATCGGCATGGGCGGCGAGTGGGCGAGCGGCGCCGCGCTCGTGTCGGAGACGTGGCCCGCGCGCCACCGCGGCAAGGCCCTCGGCCTGATGCAAAGTTCCTGGGCCATCGGGTATGGCCTCGCCGCGCTCGTCGCCTGGTTCGTCCAGGAAGTGGCCGGGTACGGCTGGCGGACCGTGTTCTTCGTGGGCGTGTTGCCCGCGCTGTACGCCTTCTGGGTGCGGCGGAGCGTCGAGGAGCCGCGCGTGTGGCGGGAGATGCGGCTGAAGCCGGCCCGCGTGTCCGTCGCCCAGGCCTTGCGTGGATCGATGCTCGGCGTGACGATCGCGGTGACGCTGATGAACGCCTGCACGATGTTCGCCTGGTGGGGCTTCAACACCTGGGTGCCGTCCTACCTGCGCCAGCCGGCCGCGGCCGGCGGCGCGGGCCTGTCGAGCGCGCGGATGTACTGGTTCATCATCGCGATGCAGGTCGGCATGTGGTTCGGCTACGTGACCTTCGGGTTCATCAGCGATCGCGTGGGGCGAAAACGCACGTACCTGGCGTACCTGGTGCTGGCGGCCGCGTTCGTGCTCGTCTACACCTCGACCCGGAACGAACTCGCGCTGCTCCTCCTGGGCCCCGTCACGGCCTTCTTCGCGACCGGGTTCTTCAGCGGCTTCGGGGCGGTCACCGCCGAGCTCTATCCGACCGACGTGCGGGCCACACTGCAAGGGTTTACCTACAACATCGGCCGCGTCGCCAGCGCCGCGGCGCCCTACGTCGTCGGCGGCCTGACGCTCACGCACGGCTACGGCGCGGCGCTCTCGGTGGCCGCCGGCGCGTACCTGCTGGCCGCCGGGTTCTGGCTGGTCATCCCTGAGACGAAAGGCCGGGTGCTGGCGTGATGCGGCGGCTGATTCCGATCGCGCTCCTCGTGATCCTGACCGCGCCGGGCTGTCTCGTGCTCGGGCTCGATCGCTTCTACGACGAGGCGTCCATCGTGTTCGACGAGCGCCTGCTCGGCACGTGGAAGAACGCCGACGACAACGTCACGGTCACGGTGGAGAAAAGTGACTGGCGCGCGTTCCGGATCCAGTACGTCCACCCGATCGACACGCGGGTATTGACGGCCTATCTCTTCAAGGTGCGCGACACGCATTTTCTGGATTTGTCCCCACTTCGCGGCGAGGATCCGGGGCCGTTCCTGCTGCCTGCGCACACGGTCGTGCGGTTGTCGATTGCCGGCGGCGAGATACGCGTCTCGCCGCTCGATTTCGATTGGTTTTCACGCGCGCTGGAGGCGAAGGCCGTGCCGGCCGAGCTGCGGGCGTCGCTCGGGGAGCGCAATCAGATCGTGCTGGCCGCGGATCGAAACGCGCTCGTGCGCTGGCTGGCGGCGCGTCCCGAGGCCGACCCGGCCTTCGGCGACGCGGCCGTGTTTCGCAAAGAACCCTGAACCCTGAACCCTGAACCCTGAACCCTGAACCCTGAACCCTGAACCCTGAACCCTGAACCGGTCTACTTCGTAATCTGCGTCACCATCCCCATCAGATAGTGCAGCGTCACGAGGTCTCCCGGCTGGAGATCGCGCGGCACGGCGTCGTCGCCGACGCGCGCGTGCCGGATCTCCTGCTCCGGATCCTCCGGGTCCTGCCAGAACACGTCGAGCGACACCTGCCCGTGGATCGACACCGGTTGGATGCGATGGACGACGGCCTGGCGTGTGCCCTTCAGCATGTGCCTCTCACGATCCCTGTGACGGCGCTACCGCTTGATGTTGTACACGTGAAGCGTATCCTGCTCGCGCAAATACAGGCGGCCGGCGGCGATCACCGGATGCGACCAGCTCGGCCCGGTGACGTTGGGAATCTGGAAGCTGCTCCGCAGCGCGTAGCGCTGGGGTGACGCCTCGATGAGCGCCATCGCGCCGCTCTGGTAGCGGAAGTAGAGGAGGCCCTCCGCGGCCGTGACGGCGGCAGAACCCTCGCCCGCGCCGCGTGTGCGGCCCCACGCCATCTTGCCCGTGGCGAGCTCCAGGGCGAACGGGAACCCGTTGTTGTGGCCGTGGCCGCCGTAGACGTAGCCGTTGATGAGTACGAACCCGCCGTGGTGGTTCTGCAACGTCCCCGCCGAGAGGAAGTACTTCTCGGTCGCCGTGACCCGTCCTTCAGGCGCGGGCGCGAGCTCGAGCATGACCGAACCCGTCTCGTAGCTCGTGGACGCAAACACGTAGTTGCCCTGCACGACGGGCGTGGGGATGTTGGCGGTGCCGTTGGCCACGCGGTTATAGCCCCACATGTACCAGCCGTCGCTGGCCCGGATGCTGACGAGGCCGCGGCCCATGAGCTGGATGTACTGCTTCACGCCGCCGCCGTTCGAAATGACGATCGACGAGTAGGCGGCGCCGTCGCCGCCCGCCGACCCGATCCGGGGCACCGCGGTCCGCCAGATTTCTTTTCCGGTCCGTTTCTCCATGGCCACGAGCGCCGCCCGGGGCCCGCCAGGCGTGACGACAATCCGGTCGCCGTCAATGAGCGGCGACTCGGAGAACATCCACCCCGACATCATCTGGCCGCCGAAGTCGCGCGGCATGTGCTTGCGCCACCGCTCCTTGCCCGTCGCCGTCTCGAGGCAGACGAGATCGCCGTCGGTGTCGATCGCCCACAGCAGATCGCCCTCGACCGACGGCGTGCTGCGCGATCCGCCGATCTGGGGATCCTGGTGCCGGCCGCCGACCCGGGTCGCCCAGAGTTGCTTGCCGGTCTCTTCGTCGACGGCGATGACGTACTGGCCGTCACGCCGGTCGCCCATGGTGAACACGCGCCCGCCCGACACCGACACGCTCGAGAAGCCCTCGCCCATGCCGGTCGCCGTCCACACTTTGGGCGGGCCGCCCGCCGGCCACGTGGTCAGAAGACCGGTCTCCGTCGAGATGCCGTCGCGGAGAGGACCGCGCCATTGCGGCCAGTTGCCGCCCGGCGCGGCGCCCGAGAGATGAGCCGACGGACTGGCGAGAGCGACCGCGGCGGCGAGACAGAACAGCAAACGGACAGGGCGCATGCAATCCTCCACGAACAGCACTATTATCGACTGGGGAGCAACCAAAGTGTTCAGACGCGGAGATCGACGACGGAGTTTCGTCCTCTGGGCGGGTTTGGCCGCGTGGCTGTTCGTGTCCGGGCAGAGCGGCACGCGCGCGCAGGATGCGCCGCTGCCCACCGGCCAGGAAATCCTCGCGAAGCACGTGGCGGCGATCGGCGGCGAGACGGCGTGGAAGGCGATGAAGTCCCTTCGCGGCACCGGGACGTTCGAGCTCACGGCGCAGGGCATGTCGGGCAGCCTCGAGATGATGGCGGCGCGTCCGTCCAAGCTCCTCATCCGCGTCACCTTGACGGGCATCGGCAAAATCGAGACCGGGTACGACGGCAAGGTCGCCTGGTCAATGGATCCGGTGAGCGGCCCGGCGATCCTCAAAGACCGCGCGCTCCAGGAGATGGCCGACGACGCCTTCTTCGACGGCCCGCTGCATGGGTCCGATCACATTCAGACGTTCACGCCAGTCGGCCGCGAGGTGTTCGCGAAGAAACCGGCGTACAAGGTGAAGGTCGTCTTCAAGTCCGGCAACGAGCAGTTCGAGTACTTCGACGTCGAGACCGGCCGGTTGATCGGATTCGAAGGCACCCGCGACACGCCGATGGGCCTCGTGCCGACGACTGAGATCATCTCTGAGTACCAGTTGTTCCAGAATGTCCGGCTGCCGACGTCGGTGGTGCAGCGCGCGATTGGGATTGAGTCGTTGATCCGCATCGCGTCGTTCGAATTTGACACCGTGCCGGCCACCGTGTTCGATCTGCCGCCGGCCATCAAAGCGCTCATCAAGTGAGGATCGCGACCGCCGCCCGCGTCGTCGCCGCCGGCGCCCTCTGCCTCGGCCTCGGCGCGACGACGGGCCTTGCCCGTCCCCAGGAGGCCAGAGCCCTGGCGCTGGCCGTCGCCAGCTTCGAGGACGCCTGGCAGACCATCAACGACACGTTCTACGACCCGGCGTTTGGCGGCGTCGATTGGCCCGCCGTCCGGCGCGAGCTGCTGCCGCGCGTGCGCGCGGCGAAGTCGCCTGATGAGGTCCGGGCCCTCATTCGCGAGATGATCGCGCGCCTGGGTCAGTCCCACTTCGAGTTGATCTCGGACTCGACCGCGCTGCCGGGGGCGGCCTCGGTGCCGATTGAGATCCGCATCCTCCGGCCCGACGTCGTCATCACGCGCGTGATGGGGGACGGCGCGGCCGCTCGCGCGGGCCTGCGGCCCGGCCAGATCCTCCTGGCCCTCGATGGTGTCTCCACGGATGTCTGGCGAAAGGCCGCCACCGGCAAGGACGACCGCGCGCGCGATCTCGACCACTGGGAAGCCGCTTATCGCGCGCTGCATGGCGCCGACGGCGCCCGGGCGGTGCTGCGCGTCCGCGAGTCGGACGGCCGCGAGCGCGAGGTCACCGTGGCGCGGCACATGGGCTCGCGCCCGCTGCTGCAGTTCGGCAACATCCTCATGAAGGACGCCACGCTTGAATCCCGCCGCGCGCGCACGCCCGGGGGCAAGGACGTCGGCGTCATCGCGTTCACCCTGTGGATGACGGCGGTCAGCGAGCCATTCGCCCGCGCGGTCGACGAGTACCGCGGCGCGGCCGGGATCGTGATCGATCTGCGCGGGAATCCGGGCGGACTGGCCCAAATGAACGGCGGATTCTCGGGCCACTTCATCCCCGAACCCGTGGTCCTCGGCACCATGCGGACTCGCGCGGCGCCGCTCGAGTTTCGGAACAACCCGCGCTTCTCGACCGACGACGGCCGGCGCGTCCAGCCGTTTGCCGGGCCCGTCGCGATCCTCGTCGACGAGCAGACGGCGAGCGCCTCGGAAACGTTCAGCGGCGCGTTGCAGAGCCTCGGCCGCGCGCGCATCTTCGGGCGGCAGACCATGGGGCAGGCGCTGCCGGCGTCGACGCACACGCTGCCGAACGGCGACGTGCTGTTGCATGCGATGGGCGACTTCGTCACCTCGACGGGCAAACACCTCGAGGGCGGGGGCGTCGTGCCGGACGAGATCGTCCCGCTGTCGATTCCGGCGCTGGCCGCCGGCCGAGATGGGGCGCTCGAGGCGGCGCTCTCCTGGATTGACCGGGCCCGCGTCTTGTTGCTATGCTCCGTTGACCCGCACGACCGCGTATTCCTTCCGCGTTGTGACGCGCCTGACGCGCCCCTGAAGCAAGCCCGCCCCGAAGATCGAGGCCGGGTCGCGCGAAGATCGACCGGAAGTTCTGTCGGGAGTTACTGAATGGAGCAGCGCACGCTGCGTCTTGGCGACATGGTCGACGACTATTGTCCCCGGGAGCGACGCATTACGAATCACGCCGTTGTCGCGCTCGTCGGCGACGAAATCCGGCAAACCCGATGCACGACGTGCGACGGCGAGCACGTCTACAAGCAGGGCCGCGCGCCCAGCCGGCTGCGGTCGTCGAAAGACGGCGTGTCCGATGCGGCCGGGGGCCAGTTGGTGCCGAGAGCCGCCGCCAGGGCCGACCAGCCGCCTGACGGCCCGAATGGGAACGGCGAGGCCGGCCCCGATCGGGCACCGGCCGATCCGCAGCCTCCTGGCAGCGCGGACGCCCCGCCGGGCGAGGCCGGCGATGAGCATCGCGGCGTCGACGGCTGGCTCGCCCACCGACCGCTGATCCGAGCCTCGCTCCCCCGCACCGAAGGGGAGCCACCGACCCCTCGTCCCATTCCCGTTTTCACGATGCACCAGCGCAGCGCGTACAGCCCGAGGCCGTTCCGCCACGGGCAGGGTCGCCCGGGTGGCGGCGGACAGCCGCCGAACGCGTTCGGAGGGGGCTTCGGAGGCGACCGCAACGGGAATCACGGGAACCCCCCAGGCAACGGCCAGGGGCAACCGGGTCCTGGCGGCGGCCGCCCGCGCCGCCGCCGCGGCGGCGGCCGCCACAAGCCGCCACGCTAGGCCGTTCGGCGGTTCATGGCCTCACAGATTCTCGCCGGGAAGGTCGGGCTCGTCGTCGGCGTCGCCAACAAACGCTCGCTCTCATGGGCGATTGCGCAGGCGGCCGCTGCCGAGGGCGCGTCGCTGACGCTGACCCATCAGGGCGAGCGCCTCGAGGAAAACGTGCGCGAGCTCTCGGCGTCGCTCGCCGACCCGCTCGTGCTGCCGTGCGACGTCACGGATGACGCCCAGATCGACGCGGTGTTCGCCGCCGTCGAGGCGCGGTTCGGGGGTCTCGACTTTCTGGTGCACGGCGCCGCGTACGCCCTGCGCGAGGATCTCCAGCGGCCGTTCGTCGAGACCTCGCGGGAGGGATTTCGCGTCGCGCTCGACGTCAGCGCGTATTCGCTCGTCGCGCTGGCCCGCCGGGCCGCGCCCCTCATGGAGAAGCGCGGCGGCGGCAGCATCCTGACGCTGTCCTATCTCGGCAGCGAGCGGGTCTTCACCAACTACAACGTCATGGGCGTGGCGAAAGCGGCGCTCGAGGCGTCCGTCCGGTACCTGGCCTCGGATCTCGGGCCCAAGAACATCCGCGTCAACGCGATTTCAGCGGGACCGGTGAAGACGCTCGCGGCCGCCGGCATTCCCGGATTCTCCGCGATCCTGCAGACCTACCGGGACCGCGCGCCGCTCCGACGGACCGTCGACGGCAGCGAGGTGGCGGACGCGGCGTTGTTCCTGCTCGGACCTGCCGGTCGGGCCGTGACGGCCGAAGTGCTCATGGTCGACGCGGGTTTCCACGCCATGGGAATCTGAGTTACGGCTTCTTCCTGTAATACTCCGACTGAAACGTCTCCATCGTCTTCTTCATCTTCACGGCGTCGCCCTTGGTGTGTCCGTG
>JANOGJ010000606.1:0-1550 GCA_031405995.1 Acidobacteriota bacterium | reverse complement strand
CGCGCAGCGGACCGAACAGCGCAGCCAGGCCCGCATGGATGACACACCAGCGCCGGTGTTTCCCGAGGTCGGCCGTAAGCTGCGCGCGCGCCTGCTTCAGCGCGCCGGGGCCGTCGAACTCGAGCGGATGCACGAGGCGCGCCGCGGTCTCGCCGCGCAGGCGCCAGAGCAGGCGCTGCTCGGCGACCGTCTCGGCGAGGCGGCGCAGGATCGCGCGCCACATGCCGCCCCCGGTACTGGCCTCGCCGCGATCGCGGCGCCGCCGCTCCAGCTCGGCCTCCGCGAGCATCGCCCGAAACTGCTGGAGCCTGCGCTGCCGCCACGACGCCGGCCCAGACGTCCCGGGCGCCGGCGCTTCCTCGTGTTCCGCTTCGGAGTACAGCTCGTAGCGCGTCGGTCCGACCGGCACGAGGTAGACGTCCAGGCTCACAGGGCGTCAGCGTCGAATCCGGGCGGGCGTCGCGGTCCTGGCCACGGGCAGCGCCGGCTTGCCGGCCTCGGCCCAGGCCGCGACGATGGCGCTGGCGACGCCGCTCGCGGCCTCGGCCACACGCTTCTCCATCACCCGGCGAGCGCCGGTGAGCAGCGCGGCGTAGTAACCGTCATCGTAGAACTCGCGCGCGGCCGCGGCCTTCCGATCCGCGTCGAGCACTTCCTGGACCAGTCCCTCGCTCTCGATGAGCGTCCGGAACATGAAAGCCCTGAAGTCGGGAATCGGCCGGATGGCCACCGGCGCGAGCGTCAGCGTCTTGAGGTTGCGCAGGACGAGCTCCGTCTCGAACCGCGAATGGATCCCGCGCTGATTGGTGAGTTGCCCGTCGTAATTCGCCACGGCATGGAACGGCTGATGCGCGTCCTCGATGTAGTGCGCCAGGACCGCCGAGAGATACCGCGCGTTGTCGGCGGCATAGGCAGGCGTGCCCTTCCCCACCTCCTGAAACCGCGTAACCAGCAGCGTGTAGATGTCCTCGGCGCGCCACGGCAGCCGTCCGGCGCGCGTCGCGCGCGCTAGGCCGTACTTCTCCACGAGCGCCGGCCACTCCCGCGGCACATTCGTGAATGGCCGCGGCTCGTCGAGCGCGTCGATGTCCAGGAAGTGATTGGGATCCTCGTCGCCGCGGTCGCCCTTCAGGCCGACGATGCGCCACATGTCCGGATCGACGGAGTGTTCGGCGATGAAATCGCGCTGCGGGGCGAAGAACGGCTTCACCTCCGGCGGCAGCCCGTCGATCGCGCGACGGGTGATGAATCGGTGCACGTCGAGCCCCCAGCTTGCGAGCGACACGGGCGCGAGCACGATGAGCGCGGCGGCGAGCACGGCGGCGATCGGGCGCATGCAGCCATGCTAGCATCCTGGCCGGATGCCTTCGACTTGGACTCGTGACGACGTCGAGCGCGTCGCGCGGCTCGCGCGCCTCGAACTCACCGAACCGGAAATCGCGCGCTTCACCAGGCAGTTGGCCGACATCCTCGCGTACGCCGAACTCGTCCAGCAGGTGGACACGACCGACGTCCCGCCGACGTCGCATCCGCTCGGAACCACGGCCGGT
>JANOGJ010000580.1:0-2186 GCA_031405995.1 Acidobacteriota bacterium | reverse complement strand
AGGCGCTCGACAACCAGACGCCGATTCCGATCACTCCGGATGAAGATCTGCTCTCCGTGATGGACAAGGTGAACCAATCGCAGCTCGTCAACGTGCAGGATTTCTTCGACAACATGACGCAGTTCAAGACGCTCGAGGACGCAGCGCACATGCTCGCGACGAGCCCGGCGCGGCGGAAGGCGTTCGTGATGGTGTCGGAGGGGATCTCAAAAGACCTGGCGCACCTCTTCGATGAACCAGGACCAGATTGCGGTGGGCCGTGCTACCACCTGGTCAACCTGCGCAACATGATGCACGCGATGCACCGCGCGAACGTCGCCACCTACGTGGTCGATCCGAGGGGGCACGTGTCGACCCAGGACCTGCTCCGTGAGTCGTTTCCGGCACCGCCTGGGTTATTGAGCACACCGGCCGGCGGGCCGGAGGACACGCTCGATCGATTCAACCCGATTCGTCTCGCCCAGAGCGGCCTCGGGTTTATGGCGGAGGCGTCGGGCGGGTTCGCGGTGACCAACACGGACGACGTCGCGGGCGGCGTTTCGCGCATCGTCGAAGACCTCGAGCACTACTATTTGCTCGGGTTCTATCCGCCCGATCCGCAGGCCCAGGGCTACCGGGCGCTCGAAGTGAAAGCCGCACGGCCGGGGTTGACGCTCCGCTTCCGCCGCGGCTACGCCGCCGGATTCGCTCCGCCGGTCGTGACGAGCAAGAGCCCGCTGGACGCGCTCGTCAGCCGGCCTTGGCCGATCGCCGCGCTGCCCATGCGCCTCCACACGATTCAGATGCCGTCAGCGTCCAAAGAGGCCAGCGTGTTCGTGGCGCTGGAGCTGGCCGTGCCGCGGACGGCCATGCAGGAGGACGACCGGCGGCTGCGCGACGAGATCAAATACGGCGTATACGCCATCGACGTAAAGAGCGCGCGCGTGCGTCAATCGTCCGCAACGGTCGCGCGCTTCGTCCTGACGCCGCGCGCCGACGGTGCTGACCCGCCGAGCGTCGTCACGTATCAAGTGATGTCGGTCGTGTCGCTGCCGCCCGGGACGTACCAGATGCGCGTGGCGACCACGAGTGAGAAGCTGACCGAGGCCGGCACCGTGTTTCAGACGATCGACGTGGCCGACAGGCGCAAGGAGCCCTTCGCGCTGTCGGATCTGCTGGTCGGGTATGCCGGCGGGCCGCGCGTGCCGACCGCGCGCGATCGTACCTTAAAGATGATGCCGGGGCTCACGCCGCTGCCGTTTGATCCGACCCTGGACCGGACCTTCGTGGCGAAGGACGGCCTGCGGCTATTCTTCAAGGTCGAACGCCACACTGGCGCCAGCCTGACGGCGAAGATCAACGCGCTGACGCCCGATGGCCGCGTCGTGCTCACGCTTGATCGGCGGATCCCGTCAGGCGATCAGCCGTCGGTCGATCTGCGCCTCCCGCTCGCGCAGCTCGCGGCTGGAAGCTATCAGCTCCAAGTCAAGGTGACCGACGGGACGCGCACCGTAGAGCGCGCCCTCGGCTTCGTAATAACCCGATAACTCAATAACCCAATACTCAATTCACCGACAGTTTCCCATTCTGAACGCCCCGATCTTCGTCGAGTAACTCGTCGCGTCCTTCTTGAAGTAGTCGCCGACGTACCAGATCGTGCAGTCGTCAGACGGATCGACCGCCGTCTGCGTGTAGTCCTCCCAGCGCAGCGTGTTCGCCTGCGCCGCCTCGCCCTCGACGAGGGTCGTCTCGCGCAGCGTCAGCACGCCGAGCGGGTCGTTCGCGAGCCGCCCCGCGAAGCGCTGGCCGGCGAAGTGCGGCGTCCCGCCGAACGAGTATCCAACCCCGATGTTGCCCTCGCGATCGATCGCCGGGCTCGCCATCCAGCGGTACGCCGAGTCGGGGGCGAAGGTGCCCTGCTGGAGGAGCTCGACCACGCGTCCGGCGCGCACGCGCAGCTCGTACCAGCGCACACCGCCGCCGCCAGCGGCCGTGTTCACCGAGTGCACGGCAATGACCGCCTCGTGCGTGGTGAAGCGCCGGTAGACGAGTCGCGCCATGATCTTGTCGCCCTGTGCGTCGAGTCTCGCCGCGGTGCCGGGCTGCGGCACACAGCTCGTGAGCTGGCCACCACAGAGGTACTCGTATGGCGCGACCTTGATCGTGTCCGGTCCCACGAGACGCGTCCGCGAGGGATCCGACCAGTC
>JANOGJ010000566.1:0-1601 GCA_031405995.1 Acidobacteriota bacterium | reverse complement strand
GTCGTCCCGGCCTTGACGAGGTCGCGCACTTCCATCCAGGTCAGCTCTTCCGACCACAGGCTCTGTCCGGCGTCGATGGGCCGCGGCGCCTGGAGCGCGGCTTGCACGCCCCCTCTGCCGCCCGGCGCCGGTTGGGCCGTCTGGGCGGCGGCCAGCACGAGCGCGAGCGCGAATCCAGGAGTGTGCATCTGAACCTCCGGCGGGAATCATCCCTCAGAACGGACGCCGGCGGATAGGATGTGCCAATCGAGGGCCCGATCCATGGCTGAGATTGGCACGTACATCGACACCTTCGCGACATGGCTGTTCACGTACGTCGTGATGGGCCTGCTGCTCGCCACCGGCGCGTTCCTCACGATCCGCTTCGGCTTCGTGCAACTGCGGCGGCTGCCGGAGGCGTTCCGCGCGATGGTCGCAAAGCAGTCGAAGGACGCGACCGGCGGCGTGCTCTCGCCGTTCCAGGCGTTCATGACGGCGCTCGCCGCGTCGATCGGCACCGGCAACATCGCCGGCGTCGCGACCGCGATCATCTCCGGCGGGCCGGGCGTGCTGTTCTGGATCTGGGTCTACGGCTTTGTCGCGACGTCGATCAAGTTCGCCGAGGCCGTGCTGGGTGTGCGCTATCGACAGACGAAAGACGGCGTGACGCAGTCCGGCCCGATGTATTACCTGCGCGATGGGCTCAAATCGCCGGCGCTCGCCTGGACCTTCGCGTTGGTTGCCGGCGTGGCAGCGCTGACGACGACGCCGTTTACGCAGCCGAATTCGATCGCGTTGGCGGTGAACACGGTCTTCGGCACGCCGACGTGGATCGTCGGCGTCATCCTCGCGATCCTCACCTGGGCCGTCATCATCGGCGGCATCAAGACGATCGGCAAAGCGGCCGAGACACTCGCGCCGCTCAAGGTCGGTCTTTACCTCGTCTTCGGGCTCATCGTCATCGTCACTTTCGCGGACCGGCTGCCGCATGTGTTCTCGTTGATCTTCAGCGAGGCGCTGACAACCCGGTCGGCAATGGGGTTCGGCGTCTTCGTGGCGATGCGCTACGGCATCGCGCGCGCCATCTACGCGAACGAGGCGGGCTACGGCACGGCGGCGGTCGCCTACGGGACGGCGAAGACGTCGCAGCCGTCGCAGCAGGGTCTGCAGGCCGTGATGGAGGTCTTCATCGTGTCCTTCGTCACGGCGACGATCAGCGCGATGACGATCCTGTTGAGCGGCGTGGCCGAGGTGTCCATGGTGGCCAAGCAGGCGGGCACATCGTATGTGACGAGCACCGCGGCGGTGGTCGTTGCGTTCAATGCCGCGGTGCCGACGGTGGGCGGGTGGGTCGTGGCGTTCTGCGTGTTTCTCTTCGGCTACACGACGCTCATCGGCTGGGCGTACTACGGCGAGCAGTTCCTCGAGTACATCTTCGGGCGCAAGGTCACGGTGCCGTACCGGTGGATTTACTGCCTGCTGATCCCGTTCGGCGCAGTTATCAAGCCTGAGGTCGTCTGGGCCTGGGGCGACCTCATGAACGCGCTACAGGTGTTCCCGAATCTGATCGGGCTTATCGGACTGGAGAGCGCGCGCGAGCTGTGTGTTAAG
This sequence comes from Acidobacteriota bacterium, assembly GCA_031405995.1. GTDB lineage: Bacteria > Acidobacteriota > Vicinamibacteria > Vicinamibacterales > SCN-69-37 > JANOGJ01. The sequence goes on along the minus strand of JANOGJ010000566.1, from coordinate 11 downwards.
CGAGACCAGTT
>JANOGJ010000529.1:0-10735 GCA_031405995.1 Acidobacteriota bacterium | reverse complement strand
TACTGGTGCTGTTGGTTGTAGAATCGCATCGGTCCTCCTCCTGCGCGAATGCGCATTTGCCCTGCGGTCATCCTACTCACGCCGAGTGGGAGCAGGGGGAGGGCTGTATGAGGATCAACCGGTTGCAGCGGACGGTCCGCTGCGCGGCCCGCCGCTGAACACGAGATCGTTAGGCATCCGCGAACCACGGCCGAGCGACGACGACGGTAGAATCATCGCGTGGTGCTGCCGAACGCGGACCGCGCGGAGATCGATCCGGAAAAGATACGCGGCTATCTGCTGTCGCCGACGCATCCGGTCGGCCGGTTCAAGGCCCGGTTCTTCGCGGCGCTGGGTTACGCCGCTAATGAATGGCAGACGCTGGAGGCCGATCTTCGTATCCAGCACCTAAGCCAGCCCGCTGAACTGGGTCCGCGGCTGCCGTACGGCCAGTCCTACACGATTCGGGCTATCCTCCAAGGACCAAACGGGGAAGCGGCCGCTGTGGTCAGCGTGTGGTTCATTCGCTCAACCAGTGCCGTGCCGCACTTCGTGACCGCGTATCCAGGAGGTGACCAGTGACGCTGCGTCCTCTCGACGTCGTCGTGCTCACCCACGACATTCCGGCCCACGGCCTTCGCACGGGCGATCTCGGCGCCGTGGTCGAGGTCTACGCTCCCGACGCCGTTGGCGTGGAGTTCGTGGCGGCCTCAGGTCGCACCCAGGCTCTGGTCACGCTTCGCCCTGCGGACCTTCGCGAAGTGGCGGATGATGATCTCGTCGCGGTTCGCCCGGTCAGTTCATCCACCGCTCGACGCGATGCCTAACCCCGCACTGCACCCGACGGCCGCGGCGTTGGCGGTGTGCGACCGCGGGTGAGCGCAGGCGTTAGCCCGACTGAGCGGACGGACGACGCTATACTCGCGGCATGCCCGTCATCGCGATCTTCTTCGGCATCGTCATCCGCATGTATTACAAGGAGCACGAGCCGAGACATTTTCACGCCGAGCATCAAGGACAGTACGGGAAGTTCGACTTCGCCGGCCATCAAATCGCGGGGGACGTCAGGTCGCGCACGGCCCTGCGGCTCATTCGGCAGTGGGCCCAGGCAAATCGGCCGGCCCTCGACGCGAACTGGGCTAACATTTCGGCAGGTCGACCGCTCGACCGGATTCCACCCTTGGAGTAGGGAGCGCGCGCATGGCATTCCTTCCGCACGTGGTTCGCGCGAAGTACGACGCAGCGTACCGGATCCGACTCACGTTCAACGACGGTACGAAGGCCGGCGTCGACTTCAAACAATGGTTGTCGGGCCCTATCTTCGAACCGTTGAAGCAGGTCGCGTATTTTCGGAAGTTCTTCCTCGACGGTGGCACCGTGGTGTGGCCCAACGGGGCGGACATCGCGCCGGAGACGTTGTACGAGGCGGCCCTAGCCACGCGGTCTAACCCCGCGCTGCAGCCGGCGGCTGAGCGCGAGCGTTGATATGACTTCGGTTGTCAACCGAGTTGAGATCGTGACGAAGGCCGTTTACATATCAGCGCTCTTGTCTTTGTTCTTCTCCTGAACACACCCGGGTCAGCGCCGAGATGGAGCCAGTCACACCGACGGTTGATCCTGCTGAGATCCGTGGGTTGGGTACCACCTGACTGGGATCCGTCAACGCGCCTGCCTCGATCTAGGGACGAGGATCGGCCGGAGCCGCCTCTTAACGTCGACGAGGGTTGCGCGGCAAACCGAGGCCGCACCCCGACGCCGACCCGAGACTTGATGGACGATGCTTACGTCGTGATCGGGACCTCCTTGGCAATCGCCCACATGAACGCGATGAGTTCGCGCGCGATCGCCGGGACCGCCACGTTCGGATGCTTGCCACGCGCGACAAGCCGACGAAATCGCTTGCAGAGTCGGACCTGCGCCTTCCAGCCGATGTCCTGAATCGGTTTCGGGAGCGTGTCGATGCGTCGCTGGATGTGCTCCGAAACCTTCGCCGGATGGCGATAGGCCCAGGCCCCTTCGATCAACGCGCGCCGGGCGCGGCCGTTGCCGGTCTTCGTGATGGCGCCGAGCCGGCGCCGCGGACCGCTGGAGTCCTCTGACGGAATGAGCCCGACGAACGCGCCCAGTTGGCGCGGCGAGTCGAAGCGCGTCGCGAGGTACCGCCGATGCGCCTCGGTCCAATCCGCTCGCCCGACATCGTGCAGGCCGAGCCGGAGCAGAAACGCCTTCAGCCGGAGCTTGGCGTTCTTGAGCGTGAGGCGCGCGGCATCGCGGGCCCGACAGAGATCGCGGAGGGCTTCATCCTCGACCGTCGGCACGTAGACGCGCGTCAAATCGCCGGACCGGAGCAAGCGCGCCAGGTCGATCGCGTCGCGCCGGTCGGTCTTGACCTTGTCCCCCGGTTTCTTCGGAATCAGCGATGGCGCGACGACCTGACAGCTGAACCCCTGGCCCGTCAGGTACCGATACAGCCCGTAGCCGCACGGGCCCGCTTCGTACGCGAACACGAGGTCGGGCGTCTTCGCTTGCAGCCGACGAGCGCGAACCCGTACAACTCAGGGGAATGCCTCCGGGCGAGTACCTGGCGTCGCCTTCGTGGAGCCGTCTCTGCGCGAGATCGATCCGGCGCTGATCGACGCCCTGCTGCCGGTCGCGACTCGAGTGGTGCTGTGGCCGCGGACGCCACGCGACGTCACGTTGACGGTTCAGAAACGATGACGAGCGCTCCGCTAATCCACGCCGCGCGCGGATCGGTCTCGAACTCGTCGCGCGCCGGGTTAGACTGCGGACGGCAGTCGCGTCGCTCGTCTGGTTGCTGGTCCTCGCCGCGATTGTCGGCGTGAGTTGACGGGAGTGCGCACATGGCGAGCAAAGACCTGAGCAAACAAATAGAGACCACGTACAAGATGTTGCGCCTTGGACTGGCCGTGATGGCCTTCGGATTGCCGCCGCTCTTGTGGATCGGTGGGCTGGTCTTCGGTGACCTGCCGTTGGCCGGGTCGATGAGCGCGTACTACCACGCGAGCGATCCCCTCAACCCTGAAGGGGGTCCGTTCGGCGCGGGTGTGATGCGCAATGAGCTCGTCGGGATCCTCTTCGGCGTGAGCGGCTTTCTCCTCGTCTACCAGGGCTTCTCGAAACTCGAAGACTACGCGCTGAACCTCGCCGGGATCCTGGCGCTCGGCATCGCGGTGTTTCCCATGGCATGGCCGGTCACCGCGCGCGACAGCGCATTTTCTCTGCATGGCGCCTGCGCCGTCTCGTTTTTTGTGGTCATCGCGTACGTCTGCGTCTTTCGCGCAGGCGACACGTTGCCGCTCATCAAGGACGAGGCCACGCGCAAGCGCTACCTGCGGACCTATCGGTATCTGGGCGCGGCGATGGTGGCACTGCCGCTCATCGCGTGGGTGCTCTTGTCTAACCTGCCGACATACACGTCGGTCACTTTCGTCGTCGAGTTGGCCGGCATCTATGTGTTTGCGACCTACTGGGTCGTCAAGAGCCACGAAGCGTCCGTGACGGGCGTCGACCGGAAGGCGGCACGCGGCACTGTGCGCGCCAAGCCTTCCAGACTGGCCGACACTTTGCGCGCACTACCCGTTACCGACGATGAGGCAGGTTAGACGAAATAATGCGATTGCTGCCCGCTCTTGTGATTGGCGGAGTGTTGGGTCTCGCGGCTCAGCCGGGCCAGCGCGCTGAACTCCAGCTCGCCGGCGGCTCGGCCGCGGCGCTCCCACGAGGCCCGATCATCCTGGTGCCATGGGATTACCGTGAAGATTGCCGTCCGGTTCCCTGGAACCCTGATCGAACGTGGCAGCCGCCTCAAACAGCCGCCTTCTATACGGGGCAGCTCCGGCCGCGTGACCAATGGCTCGGAGGTGTGCCGACCAAGGAGTTCTTCACCCTCTATGAGGGTCTTCCGACTGAGGACGTTCTAAAGGGGGACCGAAGGACGATTCTCGCCCAACTCTCGGCTTGGGCCGCGAAACATCCCGGCCTGACGCAACGCGAGCCGGCCCGGACCATCCTCGCAAATCTTCGGCGAGCGGTGACGATGGTCGCGCCCGAATCGACGCGATTTGGCGCTGAAGCCTTTCGCGTGTGGCGCGAATCGAAGACGTAACGGCTCAGATCGTTCCTTGCATGACGACGACGGCGTCACCCGCGATGGAGGCGCCGGTCAGCTGCCCCCCAGCGATCGTGAGCGTGAGCTCGATCAAGCTCGGCCGTCCCATCTCGTAGCCCTGCTCGATGCGGACCCCGTGGGTGCCGTCCGCATACCCGCCGTGCGCCGCGAGATAGCCCGCGAACGCCGCGACGGCCGATCCGGTCGCGGGATCCTCGAGGATCCCGAAGGAAGGCGCGAACATGCGCGCGTGAAAGGTGTTGGCGGCATCCTCGGTGTCGCGGCCGAACAGGAACGCGGCCGCGCGGGTCCCGCGACCGAAGGCCGAATCGAAGCGTGACAGATCGACACGGCATCGACGCATCGCGTCGAGCGAGCGAATCGGCACGAACGTAAAGGCGTTGCCGGCAGTCCAGCGCTCGGCCGGCAGCTGGTCGACGCCGACATCGGCAGGCGCGAGTCCGAGCGCCTCCGCACACGCCGGCGCCGCGGGGCCGTCGGCCTCGCGGTGTGGCAGCCGGGGAATGTCGAACGCGGCGCGTCCGCTGTCCGGCCCTGTCGCCCGGACCCGGCACGGCACCGGACCGATCGTCTCATCGAGGACGAAGTCCCGCTCTCCGCCGCCGTCGAGTCGTCCGAGCGCCACGGCCGCGCCGACGGTCGGATGACCGGCAAACGGCAGTTCATTCGCGGGCGTGAAGATCCGGAGCCGGGCGCGCACCGCGGGCCGGTCCGGCGGAAACACGAACACGGTTTCCGAGAGATTGAACTGACGCGCGATGGCCTGCATCGCGGCGGTGTCGAGTCCCGCCGGGTCGAGGACCACGGCGAGCGGGTTGCCGGCGAATCGCCGGTTGGTGAACACATCGAGCGTTACGAATCGTCTGGTCATGAAAGGGTACCTTCACGATGATATGCGCGCGTCGGCCGCATGGCGTAATCTGACAAAGAGCGATGAGTCGGGCTGGCCGACGTCCACGGGCACCGGTGTTGTGCCACTATTCAACTCGGTCCGGACCGAGTTGCCGATCGGCGCGCTTCGCATAAACTGACGCCCCTATGGCGACCACCACCTACGCAACACTCCCGCTCCTTCACCGGTTTCTCGGGATCGGGTCGGTCATGCTGGCGGTGGCGTTCTTCGTCCTGAAACCGCGCGTGCCCGGCGAGCCCGTCTCTTTGATCGCAACAGGCCTGGGGATCGTCGCGTTCTGGTTATGCGGACCGAACGTGTTCGCGAAGGCCTGAAAGAGGACCTGGTCGTCCATGAACGCAGCGCTCGAGAAGGCCTTCGGCTACCAGGGCGACAACCTGAATCTTCCCGTGCGCGACGTGGAGGCGGCGTTGCCGTTCTACGAGAACGTGCTCGGATTCCGCGTCGTGTCGCGGAGCGAGAGCCCGCACAAGGCGGCCGTGCTCGCTCGCGACGAGGTTCACATCGGCCTCGCCGAAAACAGCGGCGACCCTGCACAAGACGGCTGCGCCTTTCACGTGAAGGGCCTTGAGGCGCTGGCCGCCGAGTTCAAGGCCAACGGACTCAACAAGGACCTGTCCAAGTTCGACGTCGAGCAACGCGGCGAGACCGCATGGAACGTGTTCTACGTGATCGCGCCAGACGGCCTGTGCTACTGGTTCGGCGAACGTCAGGCACCGTGGTAGGGTTGCGAAAGGAGCGCCAATGAACTCTGAACTTCCGACGGTGCGGGTGCCCGACGCAGGCAAGGAGTCGCCTCGTGGCGGGCGGTGGCTCGCGACCTTCTCGCTTCTGGATGTCAGCGGCTCGATCAGCGCATCGCAGCTGCAACGTCTCAAGGCATCAATCGCGAGACTGTGGCGACGGACGCTTGGCAGACGTGCCTGACAGGCGCGGCGCGACGTCGTTGATCGTTGCTCTGGCGCTGGCGGCGCTGACCACGGCGCTCGCGGCGCCGCTCGATCAGCAACGCGGCGGCGGTGGCGGAACCGGGACGGGCGGCGGGCAGCGCGGTGGCACCGGCATCGGAGGTCAGCCTCCGCGCGGCAGCAACCCGCGCGGCATGAACCCGGGGCGCCGCGGCGGTCCGGGGAGCGCCACGGCCGCGCGCATCGAGACGCGCGTCTATCCCTTCAGAGACACGAACGAGCAGATCGAATACAGCATTTTCGTCTCGACCAAGGTCAAGAAGGATAAGCCGGCACCGCTCGTCATCGCGTTGCACGGGCTCGGCGTGCCGCCGGCAGGGATGCTGCGGTTCCTCACCGACGAGGCCGAGAAGCGCGGCTACATCCTCGCCGCGCCGATGGGCTACAACCTGCGCGGGTGGTACGGCATCACCGGCCCGGGAACGGGCGACGACGCGATTCCGAACCTGGCCGAGCTGAGTGAAAAAGACGTGATGAACGTGCTGGACCGCATGCGCGTCGACTTCACGATCGACGAGCGCCCTATCTACCTGCTGGGGCAGTCGATGGGCGGCGCAGGCGCTCTGCACCTCGGCGTCAAGCACGCGCGCGTCTGGGCCGCGGTTGGGGCGACGGCGCCCGCGCTTCGGCCGTCACAGAGTCCCGCCTCGCTCGAGACGATCGCGCGCATGCCCGTGATCCTCATTCACGGCGACGCTGACGCCGCGGTGCCGGTCACGCAGAGCCGGACCTGGGCCGCGAAGATGAAAGAGCTGGCCATGACGTACGAGTACCGCGAACTCGCGGGCGGCTCGCACCCCGCCGCCATCGCGGACGGCGCGAAGCACGTCTTCGCGTTCTTCGACAAGCACATGAAGTCCCCGCGAGAGTGACGACCGTGGTGACTCTGGTGCACCGGCGGCACCAATGTTGCGCCACGAGTCAGCCGATCTAACTCGGTCCGGACCGAGTTCATCCTTGTCGCGCGACTCATTTTGGCCGGCCCGCAAGAAAATACTTGACAGGTTTTCGGGCGCGGCCTCGCGATAGCGCCTGACGTCCGCTCGGTGCGGGTTCGTCGTCACCCCACCGGCGCCTGACCGCACGAACGTCCCTCATCATCGTTCGCGACGATCCGAACGACGATCGCCAACTGACAGGCGTCTCCGGCCGCGCCAAATCGGCGTGCTATGAAGGGGCATGCTGATACCGTCGCTTGAACGTTTGTCAGATCGCGACTTGCTCGACGCGACGGCGTTCGCCGCCGGCGCGGAACGCCGCACGACGGTCGAGCTGCTCACGCTCCTCGCCGAGCTCGACGCCCGCCGGCTCTACCTCGGCGAAGGGTGCTCGTCGCTCTTTACTTACTGCACGCAGGTACTGCGGTTGTCGGAACATGCCGCGTATCATCGCATCGAGGCCGCGCGCGCAGCGCGGCGGTTTCCGGGCATCCTCGCGCTGCTGGCCTGTTCGAAAACGCGCGTCACAGGACCAAGCGGGAGGTCGAGCACCAGATGGCGTGCCTGACGCCGCAGGCTGACGCGAAGCCTCTGGTGCGAAAGATCGCGGTGCCCGATCCGGTCGAGGTGGAGCCGCCTGGGCCGATCGAAGCCAGTGCGCCGCCGGCAGGGATCCCGATGCCCGCGCGGCCTGTCCTGGCACCCCTCGCCGCAGACCGCTACTTGCTGAAGGTCACGGTCAGCAGCGAGACGCACGCGAAGCTGCGCCGTGCGCAGGATCTGCTCCGGCACACGATTCCAACCGGCGATCCCTCGGCGATCCTCGATCGAGCATTGACGCTGCTGGTGGAGCAGCTCGAGCGAACGAAGATGGCGAAGACGCGCCGCCGCGGCGCGGGATCGGGAACTGAGGCCCTGAAATCGCGGCGAAGGGATTCGCGATACGTCCCCGCAGGTGTGAAGCGCGCGGTGTGGACGCGCGATCACGGCCGTTGCGCGTTCGAGGGTGCGCACGGACGCTGCCGTGAAACCGGCCATCTCGAGTTCCACCACGTCGTCCCCTTCGCGGCCGGTGGCCCGACGGAGTTAGATAATCTGGCGTCGAGCGCGCGAACGTCCGGGTGATGGTGCCGGACGTCGACGCGCTTTGGCGGCGGGCGCGGTCCGTTGACGCGCCCATCAGCGCCCCGATCGGCGATCGCGACTACGGCCTGCGCGACTTCACCGTCCAAGACCCCGACGGGTTCGGGCTGCGATTCGCGAGCTGGCTGGCGCCGCCCGGCGCGCCGGCGCGGTAACATGCGCACCATGCGAACACCCCCCCTCCGACTCGTCTCGCTGTTCGTCGCTGCCGCCGCCACCGCAGTCGCCGGCGCCGCGCAACAACCCCGCGGCCTCAAGGTCTTTATCTCGGTCGACATGGAAGGACTCGCGGGCGTCGTCAGCGGGAGCGACGTGAGTCCGACGGGACCGGACTACGCGCGCTTTCGCACGATCATGGCCGGTGAAACCAACGCGGCGATCGAGGGCGCGTTCCAAGCGGGCGCGACCGAGGTCGTCGTCCGCGATTCGCACGGCGCGAAGCAGAATCTCCTGCCGGGCGATGTCGATCCGCGCGCGCGGCTGCTCCGTGGCCAGAGCACCGGCCCGAAGAACATGATGGAAGGCATCGACAAGACGTTCGACGCCGTCGTGTTCATCGGCTACCACGCCAAGGCGGGCACGCCGAACGCGATCCTCGAACACACCTCCACGGGCAACGTCGTGGATGTGTCGGTCAACGGCGTGTCGCTGCCGGAAGGCGGCTACAACGCGATCACCGCCGGTATGGCTGGCGTTCCAGTCGTGTTCGCAGCGGGAGACAAGGCGCTCGTCGACCAACTGCGCTCGTTGCTCGGTCCGATCGACGCGGTCGCCGTCAAGGAAGAGATCGCCGACGCCGTCCTCAGCCTGTCGCCGAAGCAGGCGCAGGACGAAATCCGCCGCGGGGTGGAGCAGGCCGTTCGCAATCGCGCGAAGTTCAAGCCGTTCACGATGGCCGGCCCCTACACGATGGTCCTGAAGGTGAGGGCGGAGAAACCGCTCTACAAAGGTGCCGAGCGCATCGGTCCTGGCGAATTTCGGTTCTCGAGTCCTGACTTTCTCGAGATCCTGAACGCGTTCAACGCGATGAAGTAGCGGGCACGCCATGCCGCTCCTCTTCTCCTACGGCACCCTCCAGCAGGACGACGTGCAACTGGCGACGTTCGGAAGGCCGCTCGTGGGGCAATGGGACGAGCTGACAGGGTTCGAGCCGTCGCTCGTGAGGATCACGGACCCGCAGGTCGTGGCCGCCACGGGCCAGACGCACTATTCCAACGCCGCGTTCACCGGCAACGCCGACAGCCGTGTGAGCGGCACGGTATTCGAGGTCACCGACGCTGAGCTCGAGTCCGCCGACCGGTACGAGGAGCCGGCTTCGTACGGACGAATTCTCGTCACGCTGGCGTCCGGACAGCAGGCGTGGGTGTACAGGCACACGAACATTTGACCGCACAGTTGCTCCGCTGTATTCGCGACGAGCGTGGCTATGCGACGGCACGCGAGATCCTGCTGCATGCCCCCATAGGGTCCGCGGGGGCGGACGCCGGCATGGCCCTCGCGCGGATTCGAGGTGAGGCCGCGTTCGACGATCTCTGCGATGCGCTCACGATCGCGCCGGACCAGGCCGGCCGTGAGGGAGCAGCGTGGGGGCTGTCGTGCCTCGGCGCGCGCGCCGCGGGTCCAATCCGGGCGGCCTCGGTGGATGGTCGAATTCGCTGGCAGACAGGAGGCTCGATCCTCGCCCGCCTGCGGATCGACCCAGCCGTCGTCGCGGAGCTGCTGGGATCCGCCAACGAGAGAGAGGTCAAGCTCGGCCGGGCCCAGTCTATCGTCGCCGAACCCCTGCGGCGAGTCCTGGCGTCGCAGGCCGTGACCATGGCGCCTCGCAAGCGGCGGGCGCTCGAGGCCTGGCTTCTCGCGGCCGTGCCATCATAGGCGTCCGATGAAGATCGTCAGAACCGCTCGAGCCGGGTCGGCCATCGAAGACTACTGCCGCGCCTGCAAGACCGATCGCATCCACACGGTGGTGGCCGCGGATCCGGCCGGGCAGCCGCTGCGCGTGTCGTGCGGATTCTGCCGAAGCGAGCACAACTACCGCGGCGGACCCAGGGTCGATGCGTCGGGCACGCCGCCACCGCCCGCGCGCGCGTCATTTGCGCCACCCGCGCCTCGTTCGTCCTCGCCCGCGCGGCGGCCTGGCGGCGAAGGATTTCCAATCGTCAGCGACCGCGATAGGAGCGCGCCGCCCATCATGCTGCCTGAGGGTTCCACGGCCGATCTCGAGCTGCTCTTGCGACGCATCATCCGGGAAGAAGCGGGCATCACCGCCGTGGCGCCAGCTGAGAAATGGCGCGGCGGCACGCTTGTGCTGCGGCCAGGCACGCCGGGCCTTCAGGAAAAGTCCGTGCCGATCGAGACGTTCTTCCACAAGATCGTCATGCTGCGCAACCGGCTGCGGACGCTCGAACAACAGGTGAACGCGTCCGAACTGAACGACGCCGCGAAGGTGAAGCTGCAGGCCTACATCAGCGGCTGCTACGGATCGCTCACCACTTTCAACGTGCTGTTTGCCGACGAGGACGATCAGTTCACCGGCGCCGGGGGCGAGTAGCGACGTTGTGGCTATTCGGGTTTCGCCTTCAGCTTTCCGTCGTTCTCCCTGATGAACGTGCGGATGTCGTCGGCCATGTCGAGCAGCCGCGAC
>JANOGJ010000525.1:0-8882 GCA_031405995.1 Acidobacteriota bacterium | reverse complement strand
CTCGACGAACGCGCGCGGCTTCTCCGGGGTCGTGCTTCGCTTGGAGACGGACTCAGCCGGCCGCTTCGTCTTCTCTCGCCTGCCGGCAACTCCTGCGTACTACGTCCACGTCCTGCACTTCGGCTACTTCGACGGCGGCTATGGCCGCGACGTCCCCGCCGCGACGGAAGGCCGGCCGATTCCGCTCGCCGACGGCCAGTGGTTCAACGGCGCGAGGATCCAACTCTGGAAGCCGGCCTCGATCGCCGGCCGCGTCGTCGACGAGGCCGGTGAGCCCGTCGTCGGCGCGTTCGTCAGGGTGCTGCCCCAAGTGCTGGTCGCCGGACTTACGCAGACGGCGGCCGGGCCAATCACGAGAACCGACGACCGCGGGATGTATCGCATCGGCGGCCTCGCGCCGGGCAAGTTCATCGTGTCGTTCCCGTCGGTGCAGATCGCGGTGCCGGCCGACGCATCGCCGCTCGCGCTCGCCAACGTGCCCCCGGAGCGTTATGCCGCGGGTTTCATGCCGACGATTCCCAACACGGTCGCAGTCGATGGCGCCGCGAGCCTCGTCGTCGGCAGCTACGCCGTTTCGCCACCGCCGCGCGACGGACGCGCGCAGGCGTATCCGCCGATCTTCTATCCATCGGCTCGAACGATCGCGGACGCAGGCATCGTCGAAGTGCGTCACGGCGACGAGCGCGGTGGCGTCGACCTGCAGCTGCGGCCCGAGGCGACCGCGCGGGTATCCGGTCGCGTCGTCGGCCCTGCCGAAGCGGTCGCCGGTCTCACGCTCCGGCTCGTGCCGAGAGGCAGTGAAGGGCTCGGCCTCGGCAGCGAAGTTGCTTCGGCGCTCGTCGGCGCGAACGGCGCGTTCACGATGCTGCACGTCCCGGTCGGCGACTACACGCTGCTGTCCGGCCGATCGACGATGCAGTACCGCTACGCGCCAGGCGGCAGCAACCTTCAGACCGAACTGCCGTCGCCGCCGGCGTACTCGGGCGCGAGCGGAGCCGGCAACGTCGGTGGCGCCACGGCCGGCGTCGGCTACACAGTCAACAGCCATGCCGGCGACAGGACGCATTGGGGCCGGATGTCGTTGTCCGTAGCGGCTCCGGAAGTGAAGGACGTCGTCTTCGACCTGAAGCCCGGCATCGCCGTGCGCGGCCGCGTCGTGTGGGAAAGCGGCTCGCCCCAGCCGATGATGGTGGTAAGCGGGGCGGCCGGAGGTCCGCCCCCGCCGCCGACGAACTATCCCCTTTGGGCCGATCCGGCCGACGGCAACTCTGAACTGGGCTTGCCGACGGGCACGTACAACATCAAGACCCACGAATTCGAGGTGACCGGTCTTCGACCCGGCTTGTACCGCCTTCGCATCGGGGGCACGCCAAGCGCCAAGTCGATCGTGTGGAACGGCCGCGACATGACGTACGAGCCCTTCGACGCGTCGCAGGGTCACGACTTCGACGGCGTCGTCGTCACCGTCACCGACAAGACGGGGACTATTGAGGGATCGGTGAGGGACGAGAGCGGCAACCGGGTCCAGACCGCCGCCGTGCTGGCGTTTCCGACGGACCGAACGCGATGGAGCCGCTTCGGCTTTTCGCCGACGCACCTGAAGTCCGTCCAGACCGCTAGCGACGGCACCTACAAGGTCAGCTTGCCCGCCGGCGAGTACCACGTCGTCGCCGTGGATGTCGGGCGCGCCGGGAGCCTGTACGACCCGGCGTTTCTGGCCGCGGCCGTGCGCGGAGCGGACGTGGTGCGCGTCGATTGGGGTGAGACGAAGGCGCAAGTCGCGACGCTCAGGGTGATTCGATGACCCGCACGTTCGCGATCGCCGCCGCGTGTGGCGCCACGCTTGTGACGACACTGGCCGCGCAAACGCCCGTGATTGGCACCGGGCAACTGGCCGGCACGGTCGTCACCACCGATGCCTCGCCCGCTCCGGTCCGGCGCGCAATCGTGACGCTTCGGGACCAGGAGCTGTTCAGCCGCAGCGAGATCACCGACGACCAGGGACGCTTCGCGTTTCGCGCGGTTCCCGCGGGCCGCTTCACGCTGACGGCCTCTCGGCCGGCGTTCATCACCGCCACATACGGCGCGCGGCGGCTGGGCCAGCCCGGCACGTCGCTGTCGCTTTCCGCGGGCCAGGTGCTCACGGACGTCAGGTTGCACATGACGCGCGGCGCGGCGATCAGCGGGGTCGTCCGCGATCCCCTGGGCCGGCCGGCGGCCAGAGTGGAAATGCTGGTGAAACCAATCGGTGTGCCCATCCAGTCGGGCACCCCCGGGTTTGTCGTGCGCGGCGCCACTCAAATCGTCACCGACGATCGGGGCATGTATCGCGCCTTCGGTCTCGAGCCTGGAACATACCTCGTCGCGGCACTGCCGCACTTCGGCTCGCTGAGCGGGGCCGGCGAAATGCGCGCGATGACCGGGGCCGAGATCGACCTTGCGCTCCGCCGCGGGCTGCAAGATCGCCAGCAGCGTCCGACTGCGCCTTCGCCGCCAGTCGGACCGAGCCGGCGCCAGATGTACGTGGCGGTGTTCCATCCAGGCACGATCTCTCAGTCTGACGCGACGGCAATCACCGTCAAGGCCGGCGACGATATCGGCGGTGTCGATGTCCAGTTGAGGCTCGTGAGCGCCGTGACGGTCGAGGGAAGAGTCGCCCGGCCTGACGGAGCCCCAGCGACGAACGTTCAGCTCATCACTTCGGGTGCGGACGGGCGCATGCCAATCGCTTACGCTTTCGCGCCGATCCTCTCGATGCCGCCCGGTCCCGATGGGAGGTTCAAGTACACGAGCGTGGCACCGGGCCAGTACCAGCTCATCGGGCGGGCGTCGGGTGGGTTGTGGGCCATCGCGCACGTCAACGTCGGTGGCGACGACGTCGCAGATGTGACGCTGCTCCTCCAGCCCCCGCTCGTGTTCAGCGGCCAGCTTCGATTCGACGCCGCGACGCTCACGCCGCCGGCCAACCTGGCGGCGCAGCGCGTCACGCTCCTGCCTCCAGGTACGACAGGCGGCGGAGTCGGGCGCATGGGCAATACGCTGTTTGGCCTCAAGCCGTCGGCGTCAGCCAACGCCGACGTTGATGGAATATTTGAAGTTCCGGGCATTATTCCCGGCCCGTACATCGTCTCGACAACCGTCCCGCCAACCTGGTGGTTGCGATCGGTCATGGTCAACGACCGCGACATGCTTGACGAGGTCATGCTGCTCGAGCGCAGCGTGCCGAACGCCGTGATCGTGTTTACGGACCGGCGATCCGAGCTGTCCGGCACTCTGCAGACGCAGGGCGCGGCGCCCGCCGTGGAGTATGTCGTGCTGGTGTTCTCGGCCGACCGCCGGCATTGGTTCGAGGGATCGCGGCGTACGAAGACCGCGCGCCCGGGTAGCGACGGACGCTACGTCTTCGGCGACCTTCCGGCTGGTGACTATCTTGTGGCAGCGCTGGAGGACGTCGATCCGAAACAGCTGGTCGACCCCGCGTTTCTGGAGGCCGTCGTCGCCGCCGCTGTCAAAGTCAGTGTGAGTGAGGGCGGGAAGGTGCAGCTCGACCTGAAGGTGGCGCGGCAGTCGCAGACGGGCACGACGCGCAACCTGGCGACTGCGCCTGGCCCTTCTTCCTCCCGATCGCCCGGCGCACGATGACCGCCGCCGCCAGACCCGCGGTGGCCGTGACGACGAGCGTCTGCGCGAGTTCGAAGGGGATCATGTGATACCTGCCGCGGTGAGCGTCTGGTACACGATGAGCGCCGCGATGTAGGCCACGCCCGACATATAACCCAACTGTAACGCAGCATACCGCAACCGGCCGGTTTCCCGCCGGGTCACCGCGAGCGTCGGCAGACACTGCATCGCCAGCACGAAAAAGACGAGCGCGCTGGCCGACGTCGCCCGCGTGAACACGGGCGAGCCGTCGTCGCGCTGCATGACCGGGATGGCTGACAGCACCCCACTATTCAGATCGCCGGCCAGCACGGCCATCGTCGAGACGAACACCTCGCGCGCGAGGAAGCTCGTGAGGATACCGACGGTCAGTTGCCAGTCGTAGCCGAGCGGCGCGAATGCCGGCTGCACCACGCGGCCCATCCGTCCCGCCAGGCTTCCCGCCTGCTGGGCGCGCGCGTCGAGCGCGTCGGCCTGCGCGACGAGCGGGGCGGCATCGGCCGGCGTAAGACTCGCCGCCTGCGCGCGCAGCGCCACGGCCTCGGCCGGCGACTCGGCCTTCGGATACGCGCTGAGCCACCACATCACCACGCAGATGGCCATGATGACGGTGCCCGCCGTCTTGAGGAAGGACAGGCCCTGATCGCGCGCGGTGAGCAGCGCGTTCCTCAGCGACGGCCGCTGGTACGCCGGCAGCTCGAGGATCATCGGGCGTGGACGGCCTTTGATCAGGGTGCGGCTGAAGAGGAGCGCGGTGAGGAACGCCGCGGCGGCGCCGAGCACGAAGCACCCGGCGAACGCGAGGGCGGCAAGCGACGGGCTGTCGGCGAACAGCAGGCCCGTGAGCAGCACGAACACGGGCAGGCGCGCCGAGCAGCTCATGAACGGCGCGACGAGGATCGTCGCCAGCCGGTCGCGGCGATCCGGAATCAGCCGCGCGCTCATGATGCCTGGGAGCGCGCAGGCGTGCGACGTCAGCAGCGGCACGAACGCGTGGCCGGGCAGCCCGAAGGGACGCAGCACGCGATCCATGACGAAGGCCGCGCGCGCGAGGTAGCCCGTGTCCTCGAGCAGGCTGATGAGAAAGAACAGAAAGCAGATCTGCGGGAGGAACACCACGGTGCCCGCGATGCCGCCGATGACGCCGTTGGCCAGCAGGTCGCGGATGGGGCCCGCCGGCAGGTAGGTCGTCACGAGCGAGCCCAACCCGGCGAAGGTCGTGTCGATGAGGTCCATCGGCACGGCGGCGAGCTGGAAGAGGGTCCAGAACAGGCCGCCCATGACCGCGAAGAAGGCGAGGAGCCCGAACACCGGGTGCGTCAGCGTCCGGTCCAGCCGTTCGGTCAGCGC
The DNA here is from genome assembly GCA_031405995.1 of Acidobacteriota bacterium. Taxonomy (GTDB): domain Bacteria; phylum Acidobacteriota; class Vicinamibacteria; order Vicinamibacterales; family SCN-69-37; genus JANOGJ01. The sequence continues at coordinate 3,872 of JANOGJ010000525.1, read as the reverse complement.
ATCGGCCGCATGGTCGCCCGCCGGCCGGCCCGTCGTGACGGCATCGGCGATTTCGAGGGGGTCGTACCTGTTTTCCACAGATTTCGCCTGATCGGTGCCAGGGGTCGGCGCGTCGTTTCGAGCCAGCTCCGCCCGTAACTGATCCAGCCCGAGGCCCTTCGGGGCGACCATCGGCACCACCGGCACGCCGAGCCGGCGCGACAGCCCCGCCGCGTCGATCGTCCAGCCGCGGCGAGCCGCGACGTCAATCATGTTGAGGCAGACGATCGGCTTGAGTCCCTGGGCGAGGACCTCGCCGACGAGCACCAGGTTCCGCGCCAGGTTCGACGCATCCACGATGACCAGCACCGCGTCGGGCCGGTGCGCGGCATCCCGCCCTGAGAGCACGTCCCGCACGATGCGCGCTTCGGGCGACGGCAGACCCAGCTCGTAGATGCCGGGCAGGTCCAGAATCTCGAACGACCGGCCGGCCACCGCCTTGGTGTGGCCGACGCGCACCGACGTGGTCGTGCCCGGAAAGTTCGCGGTCTTGGCGCGGGCGCCGCAGAGTCTGTTGAAGAGCGTCGTCTTGCCGGTGTTGGGATTGCCGAGCAGCGCGACCCGCGCAGTCGTCATGCGCCGCCTGTTCCGTCGAGCACGACGAGGATCCGCGCGGCGACGATCTTCGAGACGCCGATCCGCGTGCCGCCGACCTGCACGATGCAGGGCTCCCCTGTCTTGCAGAGCCGGAAGCGCCGCGATCCCGAGAGCCCCAGGGCCCGGAGGAGGCCGGCCGACTCGGGGTCGAGCTGCGGGTCGTGGACGCGACCGACGTCGCCCTTGGCGAGCGTGCTCAGGGCGACGGGACGGGACGACGCGGGGGCCATCGAAGGCCCATCGTACATCGAATTGAGACCTGTCTCATTTACGTCTCGTTAGGCGGGATCCAACGCAGGGCTGAAACCCTGCGGTTACTTGTACCGCTTGCCGTGCTTGACGACGATGTCCACGCGCTGGAGGAGGTTGATGTAGCGCAGGACGTCGCCGCGCACCGCGATGATGTCCGCGTACTTGCCCGGCGTGATCGTCCCGACGTCGCGGTCCTTCTTCATCATCACCGACGGCCAGTAGGTCGCGCTCCGGATCGCCTCCATCGGCGCGATGCCCATCTCGCGCACCCAGATGTCCAGCTCGTGCCACGTCGTCTGGCTGTGGAACTGCATCGGGATGCCGCTGTCGGTCCCGATGAGCAACGTGACGCCCGCCTCCCGCAGCTGCGTGATTTTTCGCTTTAACGTCGGCTTGCGCGCCGGCGTGAGCTGGAAATACGGCATGCGATCAGGATGCTGAATCGACTTCCGGATGTCGGCGACGATATCCGGCGGCAGGCCTTCCGTCCATGACGGATCGTCGAGCATCTCGGGGTTGTCCCGCATGTACTCGTAGTTGAAGAGACCCTGCACGGTCGGCGTCCAGAAGAACGGGCCCAGCGCCATCTTCGCGGTGCGCTCGCGGATCTTCTCGATGATGTCGGCCGGATACTCAGGCGCCGTGGCGAGGCCGGTGTGCTCGAAGTTGTCCACGCCATACTTCAGGCCGAGGCGAATCTCGTCCGGCCGGTGCGAATGCCCCACCACCGGGAGCCCGTTCGCGTGCGCCTCGACAATCACCGCCGCAATCTCGGGCTCCGTCATCTGGTCCTGATCGATCAGCTTGATGACGTCGACGCCGGCCTGGGCGAGTTGCCGGACCTTGGCCCGCGCCTCCTCGGGGCCCTTGATGCCCCACCGGAAGAGCTCGGTGCCCGGATACGGCTCGTGCTGGATGAACGGACCGGAGACGTACATCGTCGGGCCGGGAATTGTGCCGCGGTTGATCGCGTTGCGGACGTTGAGGCTTGCGTCGAGCGGCCCGCCGAGATCGCGCGCGCTCGTCACGCCGGCCTTGAGGAGCTGCAACGCCGAGGCCGGCATGATGTCCTTCTCGAACCGCGTGGGATACGTCTTGTCCCAATGCGTGTAGTCCGAGTGGCCGTTGATCATGAGGTGGACGTGCATGTCCCACAGGCCGGGCAGCACCGTCATGCCTTCGGTGGAGATGACGTCGGCGCCGACCGGAACTGCGAGCACCCCGACCTGTCCCACCGCCGTGATGCGCTCGCCCTGCACGAGGACGACCGAGTTGCGGATGGGCGGGCCGCCGAAGCCGTCAACGAGCGTGCCGCCCACGAGCGCCACCGGGCGCGGCGGCGTCTGCCGCGTCGGTGATTCAGCCGCGATCAGAGCAACCGCGCCGATGGTCAGACCGAGCGTGCCGAGGGTGAGGCGATTCATGCTTACTTCACGCGCGGCGCGTGCGTCGGGTTCACGTCGACCCGCGCCGCCTGCAGCACGTTCTTCTTCCCATCCTGCAGAAAGGCGATCACGACAAACTGGGCCGGGTCGAGGTCCGTCATGGCACGGCCTTCGGCGCGGTACTCGCGCGGCGTGGCGGAGGGCGTCGTCGCGGACGCCTCGGTCTTCCGGCGTTTCACGATTTCGGCGGCGAGGCTGTCGGTGATGTCCGCGCGGATGGCGGCGAGGTCGAACGTGTACTCCTCAACCAGCTTGATCGGCACGGCGGGGCTGTCACCGACGGGCAGGCCCGCGCCGTCCTTGCCGGCCATGGCCCGCACGACCATCTCGTGGAAGCGGATGCCGTTCTCGCCGCTGAACCGCAGCTTGCGCTCGGCCAGCACGATGTGGAGTTTCAGGTCCTTGGCCTCGGGCGCGATCTGCGAGGTGCTCACCTTCACGGCGATCTTGTCGCCCGTCATCGACGTCGCGATGGACATCGTCGCGCGGGCGGGCGTCTCGAGCGCCTTGTCGATCGCCTTGACGTAGTCGCGGTAGACGTCGGCCGTGTTCTCGCGCCCGCCGCCGCCGAGTTTGGCGCGCGTGCCGTCCACGTTGAACGTCGGCACGCCAGGCACTTCGTAGTAGATCTTGCGGCCGGCGCTGCCGGACGTCGTCATCGGATCCGGACCAGGAATGTGGACGTGATACGAGAGGGCGGCGACGGCGCCCTCGGGATAACGATCGAGCAGCGCCTGGAACGCGAGCGACTCGGAGACGCAGGGCCCGCAGGCGGATCCGGTGAACGCCTCGGCGAGGACCAGGCGGCTGCTGCGGTTCGGCGTCGGCGCCCACTTCTCCGGCGTCACCGGATTCGGCAGCGCGGTGTTGTAGGTCTTGTCGAGCGCGGCTTCGAGATCGGCGTCAGTGCCACGAACCTTGCGGAAGAGCGCGGTCATCGCGGCGTCATCGGCGGGCTTGAGCTTCGAGCCGAGCGCAGCCAGCAAATAGTGATCGAGCGCGGCCGTGTCGTCGCCCCGCTTGGCCTCGATCCCCGCCAGCAGCAGGGCGATGGGGGCGGCCGTTGGATTGGTCTTGAGCGCGCTCGTCAGCGTCGCCTCGGCGCGCGCGTCACCCCGCTCCGCGTAGATGCGGCCGAGCAACTCCTGCCCGCGCCCGCGCGCCGCCTGCAGCCGGTGCAACGCCTCGGCGGCGGTCGGCTCCGGCTGTTTCATGCGCTTGGCCTGATCGATTTGCGTCTCGATGAACTTGACGGGATCGAACGACGCCAGCGCCGCCTCGACCGCCGATTCCGCGCGGTCGAGCAGCATCTTTTTGTCGAGCAGCTGCGTCACGGGCCGCTGGAGCATGATGAGGCGCGTCTCGGCGTTGGCGGTCGGCACCGCCTTCACGACGCGGTCGAAGACTTCGCCGATCTCGTCCGTCCGATCGGGCCAGGTATCGATCAACAAGGTCAGCATGATGCTGTCGGCCTGGTTGTGCGCCGACACCGTCTTCGGAAAGTCGGTGCGGATCTTCTTCAGCGCCGCCAGCTTCGAG
>JANOGJ010000516.1:0-2592 GCA_031405995.1 Acidobacteriota bacterium | reverse complement strand
ACCGGCCTCGTCCAGCTCACAGGCGGCGTCGTCACCGCCATCCTCGCCCTGGGCGCGTTGCTGTACCTCAACTGGCAGCTGACGTTCGCGACCATCCTCGTGCTGGCCGTCTTCGGCGGCGGGCTCGGCTTTGCGTTCAAGACGCTGCGGCCGCTGTTCCGCGACCGCGGCAAGATTCAGGCGGAAGTGACCGGCCGCCTGAACCAGGCGCTCGGCGGCGTGCGCGTCGTGAAGACCTACACGGCCGAGCGGCGCGAGGACCTGATCTTCACCAAGGGCGCGCACAAGCTGTTCCGCAATGTCGCCAAGTCGATGACCGGGGTGTCGGCTATCACCGCGCTCTCGTCCGTCGTCATCGGCGCCATCGGCATCGTCATGATCACCGTCGGCGGGCGCGCGATCGTGAACCAGACGATGACGCTGGGCGACCTGTTCGCCTACATCTTCTTTACGGGGCTGCTCGCGATGCCGGTGGTGCAGATCGCGTCGATCGGCACGCAGATAACCGAGGCGTTCGCCGGCCTCGATCGCATCCACGAGATCCTGGACACCCCGCGCGAGGACGCCGACGACGCGAATCGGGCGGCGCTCGAGGACCTCAAGGGCGACATCGCGTTCGAGGACGTCTGGTTCGAATACAACACGGGCGTGCCAGTGCTGAAGGGCGTCTCGTTCACCGCGCGGGCAGGCTCGACGACGGCCCTCGTCGGCTCGTCGGGATCCGGCAAGAGCACGCTCATCAGCCTGGTGATGGCGTTCAACCGGCCGACCAAGGGCGTCGTGCGGGTGGACGGGCGGGACCTTCTGACCATGCGGCTGGCGGAGTACCGCCACCACCTTGGCGTCGTGCTGCAGGACAACTTTCTGTTCGACGGGACGGTGGCCGAGAACATCCGGTACGGCAGTCCGCACGCGAGCCTGGAGGACGTCCAGCGCGTCAGCCGCATCGCGCACGCCGACGACTTTGTCGACAAGTTCGAGAAGAAGTACGACACGGTGGTCGGCGAGCGGGGCGTCCGGCTTTCGGGCGGCCAGCGCCAGCGCGTGGCGATCGCGCGCGCGGTGCTCGCGAACCCGCGCGTGCTGCTGCTCGACGAAGCGACGTCCAGCCTCGACAGCGAGAGCGAGGAGCTGATCCAGGACGGACTCCGATCGCTCCGCAAGGGGCGGACGACGTTCGTCATCGCGCACCGTTTGTCGACGATCCGCAGCGCGGATCAGATTCTGGTGCTCGAGGGCGGCGAGATCGTCGAGCGCGGGACGCACGACGAGCTCCTCGCGCACGCGGGCCGCTACAAACAGCTGTACGACAAGCAGTACCACTTCGAGAAGGACCGGTTCATCAACCCGGGCGAGGACTTTACGCCGGAGCCGCCGAAGGCCGCGGCGCCGGTCGCGCGACCGACGAGGGGCGGCGACTAAGCTGGCGTACCTACTGTCGCGGGCGTAGTATCCGCACCATGTCGGGGTCGGACTGGGGGCTGATTCTCGCGCTCGTGCTCGGGATCCTGGTGGTGACGCCGATCCTCGCGGTTGCCACCTGGGTGCGCCTGCGCAAGCTCGAACGCCAGGTCGCTCGGCTCGAGCGAGCCGGCCTCGAGGCGCGAGGCGAGGCGCTGGCGAAGGTGAGCGCGCCGCCGCCAGCGCGCGTCGCGCCCGTCACTCCCGTCGTGCCCGTTACCCCTGTCGTGCCAGCGGCGCCCGACGCGCCGGCGCCCGACCTCGAGACCGTCATCGCCGGCCAGTGGCTGAACCGCATCGGTCTCGCCGCGGTGGCGATCGGCGTGTCGTACTTCCTCAAGTACGCGATCGACAACGACTGGATTGGCCCCAGCGGGCAGGTCGCGATCGGGCTCCTGCTCGGCGTCGCGATCGTCGCGGTGAGCTACGCCTTCGTCCAGCGCGGGCACGTCTACTTCGGCGACGGCCTGATGGGACTCGGCGGCGCCATCCTCTATCTGTCGCTCTGGGCCGGCGGCAGCTACTACCACCTGTTTTCCTCCGGCGTCGAGTTCGTGGCGATGGCGGTCGTCACGGCCTCGTTGCTGGTCATGGCCTTCGGCCGCAACTCCGAGCGGGTGGCGGTGCTCGGCATGGTGGGCGGGTTCATGACGCCGTGGCTCGTCAGCACGGGCCAGGACGCCCAAGTGGCGCTGTTCTCGTACCTCGCGGTGCTGAACGCCGCGCTGCTCCCGACCGCGCGCGCGCGAGACTGGCGGACGCTCGAGCTTCCGGCGTTCGCGCTGACCCAACTCTATTTCTGGATGTGGTACGACCGGTTTTACGGGGCCGACCGCCTTTGGAGCACGGCCGCGTTTGCGACGCTGTTCTTCGTCGAGTTCGCCGCGCTGCAGGTGGCGCGCAGCCTGCGGACCGCGAAGGTGCGGGAGGAAGAGCTCGCGGTCGTCCTGTTCAATGCCGGCGTGCTGCTGCTCACGCTGCGCGTGCTCCTCTGGCCCGACCATCGCACCTTGCTGACGGCGGCGGCGCTCGCTCGCTCGACGCGCGGCATGCAGATGGCCAGCGTGTGTCTCAGCTTGGGGGGCTCAACCCCGGCCCCCAGGAGACAGCTCAACCGCCTGGAGGTGACGA
>JANOGJ010000459.1:0-8459 GCA_031405995.1 Acidobacteriota bacterium | reverse complement strand
GAGGCATAGACGCGGCAGATCGCTTCTCGAAGCTGGTCGAGCCGCACGCGATGATCCGGATCGCGGTTCGGCACCATCCACGTGTCGTAGATCCCGGCAAACGGCAGGTACGGCGAATCTTCGAGCAGGCTCGACGAGCGCACTGCCAGCGGATAGCGGACGATCTCGAGGTACGCCGCGAGGTCGCGCAGTTCTTTGTCCGGAAATGGCGCGGCCAGCAGCGTCCGCAGGATCTCCTCGTCGTCGTCCGACGCGAGCACGAACTCGCGAAGACCGCCCTGATCGAGAAAGCGATCGAACAGGTCCGTGCCGAGCACGACGGCCGGCGGCACGCCGATGCGGACGCTGCGAAAGCGCGCCTGGACGCCGTATTCCTCGAGCAGGAACGCGACGAACGCGAGGCCTCGGCCCTTGCCGCCGAGCGACCCGCCGCCGATGCGGCCGAAGCTCTCGGCGGGATCGAACGTGCCCGCGTCGAAGTCCGCGACGATGCCGCGCTTCTGCTGGCTCTGGTAGCGGTGGATCGACTGAATCAGGTGCTGCCGCAGGTGCTCCGACGTCGGGAAGTCGGACAGGCGCTGCGGCCGGAGGCTGTGGGCCAGCGCGAACTCGGTCCGCGCCTTGAGCCACTTCGAAAAGTGATTCCGCTCGCCGTGGTAGGCCAGGCTGGCGGCGGGTACCGTGTGGAGCTGTTGCTCGAGGCTGCGCAGATCCGGCGCGTGGCCCACGACCGTGCCGTCGGGCAGGCGGAACACGAAATCGCCGAACCCGAAGTTCTCGATCATGAATTGCTGGAGCTGATGGAGCAGCGTCGGCGATTCCTTGAGGAGAAAGGCGGCGCCGACGCCCGAGGCCAGCGCTTCGTTTTCGGCGAGGCTCGACTGCAGCATGATCGGCACGTCGGGCTGGCGCCGGCGCACCATCTGTGCGAACGCCAGGCCCGCTTCCGGCTCGAGCGCGTCGTCTTTCGGGAACTCGATGTCAGCGATGACGCCGAGGATGTTGTCTTCGTGAGCCGCGAAGTAGCCCCAGGCTTCCTCGAACGAGGTGCAGAGCAGGATCTTCGGCCGCGCCTGCAGCCGCATCAGCGTGTGCGAGAGGTTGATGCCCTCGGGCACAAGGCTCTGCGAGTGGCGCAGGAGCTCGCTGTACAAGACGGGCAGGAAGGACGAGTAGAAGCGGACGCTGTCCTCGATCAGGATGATCGCCTGCACGCCCATCTCGCCGGTGTCGGCGGCGACGTTGCGCTGATCTTCCACGGACTTGACGATGGCGGGCAGGATGCCGACGTCGCCCTGCCAGAGAAACACGCGATCCACGCCGGGCAGATCGCTCGGGCCGGCCAGGTCGCGCACGTCGTAGGCCAGGGCGATGACGGGCAACCGGGAGCCGCGCCGCGCCAGTTCGGCCGCCAGTTCGACGACGCTCATGTCGCCGACGTGCATGGCGGCGATGACGAGGTCGTAACGGCCGTCGGCGCCGGCAAGCGCCAGCGCCTCCTGTCCGGTCTGGGCGTGATGGAGCCGCGGCGCGTCGTGCGTGTCGAAGCTGAGGAAGCGGCCGAGCACGCCTTCGCTCAGCAGGCCGTCCTCGGTGAGGATGAACGCGTCGTAGAGGCTCGAGACGAGAAGGATGTCGTGGACCCGGTAGCGCGCCAGGTCCTGGAACCCGTGCAGCCGGCTGCCGGACCCGAGGGAGCGATTGGTGACACTCATGCAACTTAGAACTTAGAACCTGGAACTCAGAACTTAGGTTCTCAGTTCGGAGTTCTGAGTTCTAAGTTACAGCTCTTTCTACACCAAACCCTGGTCCATCATCGAATCAGCGACTTTCAGGAAGCCGGCGATGTTCGCGCCGTTGACGTAGTTGCCGGGCGTGCCGAAGGCCGTCGCCGTCTCGGCGCACGCCTTGTGGATCGCTTTCATGATGTTGTGCAGGCGCGCGTCCACTTCTTCGCGCGTCCAGCTCATCCGCATGCTGTTCTGCATCATCTCGAGACCGGACGTGGCGACACCGCCGGCGTTCGACGCCTTGCCCGGCGCGTACAGAATCCCGGCGTCGACGAAGTGCTTCACGCCGTCGAGCGCGGTCGGCATGTTCGCGCCTTCGGAGACGACGTAGACACCGGCGCGCAGCAGGTTCTGCGCGTCCTTGCCGGAGATCTCGTTCTGGGTGGCGCTGGGGAACGCGCACTGCGCCTTGAGGCTCCAGAGCGGATTGTGATCGAGCTTGGGATCGGTCGCGGTGAACGTCACGCCCTTGAACTTCTCGGCGTATTCCTTGATCCTGCCGCGGCGCACGTTCTTGAGATCGAAGATGAACTTCAGCTTCTCGCTGTCGATGCCGGCCTCGTCGTGGATGAAGCCCTGGGAATCCGAGAGCGTGACCGCTTTGGCGCCAAGCTGGATCAGCTTCTCGACGGTGTACTGCGCCACATTGCCGCTGCCGGAGACGAGGCAGACCTTGCCCTGGAGCGACTCGTTCCGGGTCGTCAGCATCTCGGCGGCAAAATAGACGGCGCCGTAGCCGGTCGCCTCGGGCCGGATGAGCGAGCCGCCCCAGTTCAGGCCCTTGCCGGTGAGCACGCCGGTGAACTCGTTGCGCAGCCGCTTGTACTGGCCGAAGAGGAACCCGATTTCTCGCCCGCCGACTCCGATGTCGCCCGCCGGCACGTCCGTATCCGGCCCGATGTGGCGGGCCAGCTCGGTCATGAAGCTCTGGCAGAAGCGCATCACTTCGTTGTCGCTCTTGCCCTTCGGATCAAAATCCGACCCGCCTTTGCCGCCGCCCATCATTAATGTGGTGAGCGAGTTCTTGAGCACCTGCTCGAAGGCGAGAAACTTGAGGATGCCGAGCGTCACCGACGGATGGAAGCGCAGGCCGCCCTTGTACGGGCCGAGCGCGCTGTTCATCTCGACGCGATAGCCGCGATTGATGTGCGTGCCCCCGTGATCGTCCTGCCACGGCACCCGGAACATGATCACGCGCTCGGGCTCGATCATGCGCTCGAGGATGCGTGCGGTCCGGTATTCCGGCCGGCGATCGAAGACGGGCGCGAGCGAGTCGAGCACCTCTTCAACGGCCTGGTGGAACTCGGGCTCGGCGGGGTTCTTGGCTTTCGTCTGGGCGATGACGTCGTTGACGTAGCCGGATGCGGACGCGCTGTTCAACATGGCCGTCGATCCTACCTCAGGCTGGCCTATCATCGGCCCGATGGACCGCCGGGAGTTCCTGGGTTCGGTCGCCGCCGGCCTTGTGCCGCTTGCCGTCGGCGCATCGGCCCGGCAAACGCCACTCGGGCAGCGCCCGATCGCGCCGTTGAAACACTGGGCGTGGATGCGCGGCGCGACCTCGCCGCGCGATGACTGGCGCCGCAAGGTCGCGCGGCTGCGCCAGGGCGGCATCGAGGCCGTCCTCATCAGCGGCACCGCGGACTTCTATCGCTGGGCCGTGCCGTCGGCCGCCGCCGAAGGCGTCGAACTGCACGCGTGGCTCTTCACAATGATGCGCGGCGAGTACACGCAGGCGCACCCGGACTGGTACGCCGTCAGCCGGAGCGGCGTCTCGACGGCGGTGAAGCCGCCCTACGTCGACTACTACAAGTTCCTGTGCCCGTCTCGCGACGAGGTACGCCAGTCCCTCGTCGGGATCGTGCGCGAGCTCGCCGGGATCGACGGGCTGGGCAGCGTCCACCTCGACTACATCCGCTACCCGGACGTCATCCTGCCCGTCGCGCTCTGGCCGAGGTACAAGCTCGTCCAGGATCGCGAGTATCCGGACTTCGACTTCTGCTACTGCCAGGTGTGCCGCGATCGGTTCAAGCGCCAATCCGGCGTGGATCCCGGCACGCTGGCGGATCCACCGAGCCACAGCGCCTGGCGCCAGTACCGCTACGACACGATTACCGAGGTCGTCGGGCTGCTCGCCGACGCCACGCATGCCGGCGGCAAGCGCCTGACCGCCGCGGTGTTTCCGACGCCGGAAATCGCGCGGACGCTGGTCCGTCAGGACTGGACGCGCTGGAAGATCGACGCGGCCCTGCCCATGATCTACAACGGCTTCTATAAGGAGCCGGTCGCGTGGATCGAGCGCGCGACCAGGGACGGCGTGGAGGCGCTTGCCGGGCGCATCCCGCTTTACAGCGGCCTCTACCTGCCGGATCTGCCTCCGGCCGACCTCGCCGAGGCGGTCCAACGCGCGCTCCGAGGCGGCGCGCGCGGTGTCAGCCTGTTCGAGGCCTCCATGCTGACGCCTGAGCACTGGGCGGCTCTGACTCCGGTGCTCAAGCGAGGAGCCGGGGCCTGATGATCCGGATCTTCCTGGCCTGCGCCTTCACCGTCCTGGCGTTACTCCCGCCGGCCGGCCAGGACCCGTCGAAACCCGACCCTGAGACCTTCCCTTTCGCGCCGCGCCGAGCCATCGCCTACCGCGCGCCGTCGCGGCCGGTCATCGACGGGCGACTCGACGAACCCGGGTGGCGGAACACCGCGTGGTCCGATCTCTTCGTCGACATCGAGGGCGACCGCCGTCCTCGTCCGCGCTTCAACACGCGCGTGAAGATGCTGTGGGACGCCGACCGCTTCTACGTCGCCGCTGAAATGGACGAGCCCGACCTCTGGGGAACGCTGACGACGCGCGATGCGGTGATCTTTCAGGACAACGATTTCGAGATCTTCATCGATCCGGACGGCGACACGCACGCGTATTACGAGCTCGAAGTGAACGTGCTTCGGACCGCGTGGGACCTGCTGCTCGTGCAGCCGTACCGCGACGGCGGGCCGCCCATCGACGCGTGGGACATCGCCGGACTCGAGGTAGGCGTCGACGCGCGCGGCACGGTGAACCGCCCGGGGGATCGAGACCAGGGGTGGACCGTCGAGATCGCGCTGCCCTGGCGCGCGCTTCAGGAGGCCGCGCCCGGCCGCAAGCCGCCCGCGCCGGGCGCGCAATGGCGTGTGAACTTCTCGCGGGTCGAGTGGCAGGTCGATGTGCGCGACGGCCGCTACGTCAAGCGCACGGACCCGGCCACATCCAAGCCGCTCCCCGAGGACAACTGGGTCTGGAGCCCGCAGGGCCTCATCGACATGCACATGCCGGAGCGCTGGGGCTACGTGCAGTTCTCGGGCATCGCGGCCGGCGCCGGCACGGAGACCTTCGTCGAGGATCCGAACGAGCGAGTGAAGTGGGCGCTTCGGCGCTTGTACCATCGTCAGCGTCGCTTTCGCGGCGCGAACGGACGGTTTGCTGGGGACCTTACCGCGCTCGGCGCGTCCGACATTCGCGTCGACGGGCTGGCGTTCCGGCCGGTGCTCGAAACGGCCGGCAGCTCATATGAAATCCACGCGCTGGGGTTTGGTGGCGCCACCGTCCGCATCCGTCAGGACGGCCGCGTGTGGGTGACACGGTAGGCGGCGCGCTACTGAAGTTTCAGCGCCAGGTCGAAGGTGCTCGCGAAGCCGGATGCTTCTTCGGCCACCTTCAGCATCAGTTGCCGGCCGCCATTCCGGAAGATGCCGTCCGCTTCGTTCAGCGTATTGCGGCGGCCCTTGCTCGTGTACGGCGCCTTCGCGTGCACCTTGTCCGTCATCGCCTCGTCGAAATACAGCTGCGACGTGAAGTCCGTGCCGCTGGCGCCGGCGGGATTCGTGCGGATCTTGAAGTGAATGTGCACGGCGCGGCCCGGATACCAGCCCGGATAGATCGTCGTGAACTCGACGAGGCCTTTCGCGTCGGTCGTCTGATATCCGCGCAGGAACTTCTGGCCGCGGGTGTCGAACTTGACCTGCGTGTCCTGGACGTCTGAGTAGAGACCGCCCGCATCGCACTGCCAGAGATCGACGAGCGCGCCCGAGAGGGGCGCGCACGCGCCGGCGGCCGTGATCCTGGAAACGCGGAGGGAGACGCGCAGCGGAGCGCCCGGCCGGGCCTTGCCGTCGGCCGGGTCGGTCCGGATGTCCGAGCGGTTGAGCTTCTCCTCGACGAAGTAGGGCCCTTCCATGTGCTGGGGCACGACCACACAGGGCATGGCCTGCGCCTGCACAGGGTCGGACCACCCGACGAGGGCCCCGGCGCCGGCCGCGCCCGCGGCGCCGATCAGCGCGAGCGCTTCACGCCGACTCAGAATCCGTCCCACCAGCTCGTCGTCATTCATGGACATGCAGGCGAGTATATGAATGTACGCAAAATCTGCAACATCTGCCGGGCCGCGAGTACGCAGATTGTGCAACGTGCCTGGCGATGTCCAGGAAACCACACGGATTCTGACGTGGTCCGAAACCTGCACCACGGCCCGGCCATGAGCGCGGACCAAGTGGGCGAGAAGGGATCCGAAGCGCCGAAGCCGCGATACGTCGCGGGTGTCTACAACTACTGCGATCGCTGGTGCGAGCGCTGCCCGTTCAATGCGCGCTGCGTCATCGCGGCCATGCACGTGCGGCTGGACGAAGCGAGGGCGCGCGGCGAAGACCTCGCCGGCGTGGATGTTCCTGTCGAGGATGCGGGCGCCGACCTGGACGACGCGGCGCGGCCGTGGCTCGACGAGGCGTTGAGCCGGCCGCCGAGCCCCGCCGAGGAGCGACAGTTCGAGGAGAGGCAGGCCGAGCGCGACCGGCTCGCGAACGCGGACCCGCTGGTGATTCGCAGCCGGGAGTACTCGCAGTTCGCGGATCGGATCGCGCGGGTTCTGCTGGCCGATCTCGATGGACACGCCGACCCGGTGGTCCTGACGGCGCTCGACACGATTGCCTGGCAGGCCCTGGCGATTGGGCCCAAGACGTGGCGCGCCGTCACCGGCGCCCTCGACGACCTCCTCGACGCGGATGAAGACGATGACGAGGAAGACGAGGAAGACGAGGCCCAGAAAGATGCGAACGGATCGGCCAAGATCGCGCGCCTGATGGTGGCGGAATCACGGGAGGCTTGGTCGGTGCTGATGCAGGTCGGGCGGGCGACGGCGAACGGGTTGCCCGTGAGAATGGTGGAGCGGCTCGAGCGGCTCGATCAGGATTTGGCGCGACGGTTCCCGAGGGCGATGGCGTTCGTGCGGCCTGGGTTTGACGAGTGACATGGGGCATTGGCCATTGGCCATTGGCCAACTGACCATTGCATTGGCCATTTGATCATCGGGCAATGCAATGCCCAACAACCAATGACCCGATGCAATGGCCCATCACCAATGGCCAATGAGCAATGGAACTACTTGAAGGTGTGTTCGACGTTGCTCCCGCGCAGGTGGAGCTTGTCGAGCACGCGGACGCCCGAGCGATCCAGGCTCGTGTGCATCACCGTGGTCTCGGACTTGACGGCGAGCGTCGTGCCCTTGCACGGCACTTCCAGCGACGTGACCTTGTCGCTCTTGCGCGTGAAGGTCACCGTCTTCGCGTCGCACACGACGCGGTACTCGCCGGGACCCAGGACGGTCGACCCGATCTTCAGGTTGTCCGTCAAGGTGATGGAGTCCTTGGCGGTCTTCTCGGTGAGATTGTCGTGGGTCTGCGCCACGAGCGCCGCGGTGACGAACCCGAACCCGATTAGCAGTGCAACAAACTTCCTCATAGGTGTGCCCCTCCGTAAACTTCGAGGGGACTGAGTGCAACTTGCGTGCCCTGCGGCGAAGCGGGCGGCACGAGGCGTTTCGCGCGGCCGGGGCCTGGCGGGCCTGGTGGCCGCGGGAAAGCCCGTCCCGGCTGCGGGCTTTTGCGCGATCGGACGAGGGCAAAAGAGAAAAGGCCCGCTGGTTTATGACCAGCGGGCCTTCAGAAAAAATCCCGGCAGCGACCTACTCTCCCACACAGTTACCCGTGCAGTACCATCGGCGGTAGCAGGCTTAACTTCCGTGTTCGGAATGGGAACGGGTGTGGCCCTGCTCCTATGACCACCGGGAACCTTGTTTTTCAAAGAACGAATGTGGCGGCGGAACATACGCCCGCCGGCACGTTGCGCGGTGAGTCGCGCCGAAGCGCGCCTCAGGCGCAATCACGTGACACCTGAATATCCTGCAAACGGTAGTTTCTCGTCACCACGCGTGATGGGTCAAAAAAGAATCAATGGTCAAGCCTCACGGCTGATTAGTATCGGTAAGCTTCACGCCTCACGGCGCTTCTACACCCGACCTATATACCTGGTCATCTGCCAGGAGCCTTTAGGGATCTTGCGATCCGGGACATCTCATCTTGTGGAGGGTTTCACACTTAGATGCTTTCAGCGTTTCTCCCTTCCGCACATAGCTACCGAGCGCTGCCGTTGGCACGACAACTCGTACACCAGAGGTGCGTCCAACCCGGTCCTCTCGTACTAAGGTCAGCCCCACTCAAATGTCCTGCGCCCATGGCAGATAGAGACCGAACTGTCTCGCGACGTTCTAAACCCAGCTCACGTACCACTTTAACCGGCGAACAGCCGGACCCTTGGAACCTGCTACAGCTCCAGGATGTGATGAGCCGACATCGAGGTGCCAAACC
>JANOGJ010000433.1:0-5130 GCA_031405995.1 Acidobacteriota bacterium | reverse complement strand
AGCGCCTTGCGCGTCACGTCGTTCTTGATCAGGCGATCGAACGTGTCGCTCTGAATGAACATCTGGACCTCGGAATCAGCGACCTTGACGTCCTTGGCGCTGAGCGCCGCGCCCTGATACCGGTTGGCCGCGCCGACAGTGCCTTCCGTGCCCTGCTCGACCGGCGGGTACCCACCGAGGTAGAAGATACCGACGGCCACCGCCGCCAGTCCCGCGATTCCCCACAGAAGCTTCTTCGCCACAATCCCTCCTCCGGGAACGAACGACCGACGCTCGTCCCACACCGTGTTTGCGTGCTGCGCGCGGCGCCACCGGCGCCACGCCGAAAATCCCCGTTCCACGTCGAGCGTCCGGGCCATGACGGTCTTCACGAGATCGGCGGGCGGCTCCGGACTCGACTCGGCGCCGAGAAGCGATTCCACCGGATCGTGATCGTCGTTGGCGGCCATGATCTAATGAGCGGTCCCCGCCGCCAGCGTCACGCCCAACTGCTGTCGCGCGGAGAAGAGGCGTGACTTGACGGTCTTCTCCGGGATGCCGAGCGCCTCGGCGACGTCGTGGTACGAGAGTTCCGCGAAGTGGCGCAGGACGATGACGTCCCGCAGGTCCTTCGGCAGGGTCCGCACCGCGGCGCGCACGCGCCGGCCGACCCTGGCGGCGTCCATCGCGGCGTCGAGGCCAGCGTCGGTCGGAATCGCGTCCACGAGGGGCTGGGTCTCGTGCCGTGACCGGCGCAGGTTCAGCGTCTCGTTGACGGCGATGCGGTAGATCCAGCTGAAGAACGAGCGCTCGGGATCGAAGGAGTCGAGGTGGGTGTAGCCCCGGACAAACGCATTCTGCGTCGCGTCCCGCGCATCCTCGACGTTGCCGGTGAGTCGATAGGCCATGGTAAACAGCACCCGCTCGTAGCGTCGCACCAGCGGCTCAAAGGCGGCCGTCTCGCCCCGCAAACAGCGGGCGATACAAACCGCGTCGTCAGTGCTCGCTGTCATGAAATACACCGGCCCCGGGGTAAAGTTGGTGCGGTCGCGACTTATAGCACAAGCGCGGGCCTGACCCCATGGACTCGACCGACACCCTGACCGTCCCGGGCACCCCTGAGGGTCTGCGCGACGCCATGGCGGCGCTCGAGTCGTGGACCACGCGGGTCCCGGTGACCCCGGAAATCCGGCGACGAGTGCTGACCGCCCTGGACGAGGTGCTGTCGAACGTGGTGCGCCATGGATTCAAGAGTCAGACCGGGGAAATGACGGTCACGCGGTCGTGGCTGGATGGGGCCCTCTCCGTGGAGGTCGCGGACACCGCGCCCGCCTTCAACCCGCTGTTGTTGGCTCCTCCCGACGTCGGGCTCCCACTCGAGAGCCGCCGGCCAGGCGGTCTCGGCGTGGCGCTCGTCCGAGCGCTGTCAGATGATGTGCAGTACGCCCATCGCCTGGGGCGCAATGTGTTGACCCTTTCGTGGAGAAACTCATGACCATTCACGAGGAGCGCGTCGGGGACGTAGTCGTCGTGGCTCCGATGGGCCGCATCGACAGCACGACGTCGGCCGACCTTGACACACGGCTGCTCGCGCTCGACGCGGAGGGACGCCGTCAGGTGGTGGTGGACTTCTCCGGCGTGGAGTACATCAGCAGCGCGGGCCTCCGGATCCTGCTGACGTTGGCCAAGCGCGCCCGGGACAAGGCCGGCCGCGTGGCGCTCTGCTCGCAGGACCAGTCCGTCCGGCAGGTCTTCGACCTGGCCGGCTTCACCGCCCTTTTTTCCATCGTGGCCACTCGGGATGACGCGATTGCCGTCACGCGATGACACCTCGCCTGCAGGTCGGACCGCCGGACACCGCGCCGTTTGAGTTCGAGCTCACCGGCGCCGAGGTCGTCATCGGAAGGGCGCAGACCGCGGGCCTGGTCGTGCCGGACGCCAGCGTGTCCCGCCATCACGTCCGCGTCTTCACGCGCGACGGCCGCTGGTGGGCCGAGGATCTCGGCGCGCGCAACGGCACCCTGCTCAACGGCGCGCCGCTCCAGGGCGTCGCGCCCTTTGGCGACGGCGACTGCCTGAGGCTCGGCGGCACGACGATTGCGTTTGGATCCGAGACGGCGGCGCCGGCGGTCGCGGCGGCGCCCATGGAGCTCAGCACAGACAACCTGTCGCCGGACCGCCAGGCGGCGCGCCTGCGCACCATCAACGAGATCCACCGCGCGCTCGCGACGCCGATCTCGCTCGGCGAGTTACTGGACCTCATCCTCAACCGCTGCTTCGCCGTGCTCCACCCCGAGGAGGGGATGATTCTGCTCCGCGGCGCGGACGGCGAGTGGACGCCCGCCGCCACCAAGCGATCGCCAAAGGCGACCGGCGACATGATGGTGTCGCGCCGGCTCTCGGAGGAAGTCGCCGGTCTCGGCCGGCCGGTGCTCGTGCTCGACGCCGCGATCGACGAGCGGCTGGCGGGCGCCGAGTCGATTCAGATGTCGGGCGTGCGGAGCGTCGTCGCGGCGCCGCTGGCGGACGCCGAGGGGTCGTTCGGCATGATCGCCCTCTCCTCGCGCCTCGCCGTGCGCAAGTTCTCGCAGGAAGACCTCGACATGCTCGAGTCCATCGCCTCGGTGGCGGCCCTGCGCGTGCGGAACGTCGGCCTGGCCGAGGAGGCCGCCGCGCGCAAGGTGCTGGAGCGCGAGCTGGCGCTGGCCCACGACATGCAGATGGCCATGCTCCCGCGCCGCCGGCCGGCGCACGCCTCGATCGACCTCGCGGCGCATCTGACGCCGGCCCGATCGGTCGGCGGCGACCTGTACGATTTCATCGAAGAGGGCGCCCGGCTCTGGTTCATCGTCGCCGATGTCTCGGGCAAGGGCGTGGCCGCGGCGCTCGTGACGGCGGTCGTGAAGACGCTCTTCCGCGCGATGGTGCCGGGCGAAACCGACCTGTCGCGTGTGCTCGGGCGCATGAACGCCGAGCTTTGCCGTGACAACGACCAGATGACGTTCGTCACGGCGATTGTCGGCTGCGTCGATCTCGACACGGGTCGGGTCGTGCTGGGGGACATCGGACACACTCCCGCGTTCCTCGTGGGCGATGACGGCACCGTGACCGCGCTGGACGTGCCGAAGAGCATCGCGTTCGGCGTGATGCCCGGCGCGCCGTTCGCGACCGGCGCCTTCACCCTCGGTCCCACCGATGCGCTCGTGCTGTACACCGACGGCATTACCGACGCGCGAAGCGTCCGCGGCGAGATGTTCGGCACGGATCAACTCGAGGGCGCGCTCCGCGGCGCGGGCGGCCGTTCCGCGGCCGGCGTGCTCGAGCGGGTGCAGAGCGCTGTGGAGACGTTCGCGAGCGGCGCGCCGCCCGAGGACGACCTCACCATCCTGGTGTTGCGGCGCCGATCGCGCTGAATTTAGAAGAGACTGTAAATCGACAGCGTCGAGAAGTACGAATAGAACACCGCCATCGCGACGAGCGACGCCCGCCGCCACAGGGGCGGTCGCAGCTCCGGCGGCAAGAGATGCGTGTTGATGTAGAGCAGGTGCAGCGACGTGATGATGAACGCGACGCTGGCGATGTTGGCGCCGATCACGAGCAGCGCCACGGGCTGCGCGAGATTGAGCGCGAAGACGCCCCAGATCACGACCGCCGTGAGCACGCTGTAGTAAACACGCCGGACGTCGCCGCCCCGCCACCCTCGCAGCCGCTTGCTGCCGGTCCACAGCACGTCGGTCAGCGCGCGCACCATGCCCTCCATGTTGTCGAGCTGCGTCTTGAAGAGGAGCCACGCGCCGAGCAGCGCGATGACCCCCGCGAGCACCGCGCCCGCTCTCGCGCCGACGCTCGACGCCAGCGCCGCGGCGATCCCCAGACCGCGGATGTCCGTCCCCGCCGGCAGGAACGTGACGTACAGCAGCGCCGGGAGCACCATCCCGAGCATGCCCCCCAGAAAAAATATCCCCCACTGATCGGCGCGGACGATGCGCCACCAGCCGCGCCAGCGCGCCATGTTCTGCGCATCGGGTTTGAAGATGAACCCCGAGTGCGCCAGGTGCACCTTCGCGCCGCCCACCGCCGCCGGAATGTAGCCGACGCGCTCGCCCATGCCGTAGCCGCGATCGCGCGCCCAGTTCGTGAGCGTGAGGTTGGTCATGCCGCCGCAGCCCGAGTACGCGACGAGCGCGGCGAGCAGCACCGGATCCAGCCCCTCGGGCAGCAGCATGAACGTCCCCGTCTCGAGGTCGAACCCGCCAAGCCCGGCGCCGGCGGCGAACCACGTGCGAAGCGGCACGAAAATGACCGCGAGCACGAAGAAGCTGCCGAGAATCCAGGCGATCAGCACCCAGTTCAGGATCTCGAGCGTCCGTTCGATGCGCCGGCCGACCATCAGAATCGCGACGCACAGGAGGAACGTCGCCACGCCGATCCAGTACACGAGCGACGCGTCCGCCGGCCCGGCCAGCCGTCGTGCCCAGAGAAAGAAGACCGCGCCCGCCGCGTTCGCCGCCCACGCCGGCCAACCGGTCTGCAGGAAATACAGGATCGAGTAGACCCAGGCCCAGAGCGACGAGGACGGGCGCGTGCGCATGAACCCGGTCAGCACGGGCTCGCCCGTCGCCAGCGTGTAGCGCATCAACTCCGTGTTGAAAATCGTCTGCAGCACCACCGCGACCGTCGTCACCCACAGCAGCGTCAGGCCGTGCTTGACGAACACGGCCGGGCCCAACAGGAACTCGCCGGATCCGATCGAGATGCCCAGCACGATGACACCGGGCCCGACGGCCGCGAGCCAGCCCAGGCCCTTCGGGTTGGGCGCCACCGGCAGGTCCGCCGGCGTCCAGGGCGGCAGTCCAGATCGGGCCTCTGGCGCCGTGGCGGTCGCGGGCAGTGGAGCGCTCATAAGGTTGCCAGCCTCCCGGCCAGTAGTTGGCAGATGACGGCGCCGACGACGGCCATCGTAATGCCCCAGAGCATCAAGTGACGAAAAAGCGGCTGCGCCTCGGCGCGGTTCGGCACGGCCGCCAAACACAGCGCGCCGAGCGTCGAGAGCGGCGAGACATCCACGAGCGAGCTCCCCACGTTGATGCTGAGCGCGACGGCGACCGGGTCGCCGCCGCCGACCTGGGCGACGAGGCCCGTCACCGTCGG
>JANOGJ010000418.1:0-2392 GCA_031405995.1 Acidobacteriota bacterium | reverse complement strand
CCGCAGCGTCGTCTGGAACGTGTAGCGGTCCGAGATCTGCGCGCTGGAGTTGTTGGAGCCCGGGTACGTGCCCTGCCGCGTGTTCGTCGTGTCGGGACGCGACACGAGGTCGTTGAAGTTCCACGAGCCCGTCAGCCGGTGCGCCGGCGAGAGGTTGTAGTCCAGGCGGATCGTCGGATACCGCGTCAGGCCGTTTGCCGCCTGCTGGAACTTCAGGCGCTCCGCCGTGAAGTTGCCCTCGAGCGTCTCGATCGTGCCCTGCGACGCCGAGGCCCTCATGACGTTCAGGATGCCCATGATCGTGGGGTCCGGCGTCGTCGTGTAGCCGTTGGCCACCGTGCCGAGCGACTGCGCGAGCGCGTACAGGTTTACAGTCTGCAGGCCCGACGATGTCATGTAGCGGAAGATGCCGGCCTGCGCCTCGTCGGTCAGGATGTTCGAGTTCGTCGTGATCGTGCGCGGCGTCCGGTTCTCCTCGTAGTTCACGAAGAAGAAGGCCTTGCCGCGGCCGTCGTACAGGCCCGGGATGAATACCGGGCCGCCCGCGCGCGTGCCGGGCTGGTGCTGCAGCGCGACGTTCTTCGGCAGCCCGCTGACTTTGTTGAAGTAGGTGTTCGTGTTCAGCTTCTCGTGCTGGTAGTAGTAGTAGCTGCTGCCGCTGAACGAGTTGCTGCCCGACTTCGTGGTGAAGCGAATCTGCGTCGAGCCCTGGCCCGACGTGTCGGCGCCGCTTGCGGCCGCCGTCACCGTGACTTCCTCGACCGCGTCCAGCCGGGGCTGCATGCGCGCGAAGAAGCCGTCACCCGTCTTCAGGTGGTTGTCCTGGACGCTCACGCCGTCGAGCGTGATGTTCAGCGAGCTTTGCGGCAGGCCGTTCACGATGGAGTCGCGGTTGCCGCCCGGCGTCATGACGCCCGGCAGGAACGTGACGAAGTCCAGCGTGTTGCGCGACTGCAGCGGCAGGCTGGCGATCTGCCGGGCCGTGATGGTGTTGGCCGCGGCCGAGGTCTGCGTCTGCACGATGGCCGACGCGCCCTCGACGACGACGGTCTCGGCGAGTCCGCCCACTTCGAGCGTGGCGCGCACGTTGGCCGGACCGCCCGAGCTGACCTGGACGTCCTTCAGCACGGCGGTCTTGAAGCCCTGCAGGGAGACGTTGACGGTATAGGTGCCGACGTTCAGCGCGGGGATCGTGAAAGTCCCGTTCGCCTGGCTGATGACGGTAGAGGTGCCGGCCGTGGAGTTGTTCGTGGCCGTGACGGTCGCCCCGGGGATCACACCGCCGCCCGAGTCGATGACGACGCCCGCGATGGACGAAGTGGCTCCGCCGCCCTGGGCGTAAGCCGGCGTGGCGATGAGTGCGAGTGCGAGCACCATCGTCAGCGCGGTGATGCAACGATCGATCAGCTGCTTCGTTTCTGTCCTCTCTAGAGTGACGTTCGGACGATGTCGGGCTTGGAGGTAGCCAGACGCGGACATGATATACCCGGGTGCGACTGCCGGGTACAGTCTCGATAAGCACTTTCCTGTCAATGGTTTGCGTCCCGATACCGGTCGATTCTGGGCGGGTTCCTGGCCTGTCCAGAGAGCCGGCGGGGCGGTTCGCGCGGGGCGGATGCTAGAGCCGTTCTCACTTTCCTGATGAGGCCCATCCTGCTCATCCCGGCCGGCCTGTCCGCGACGATGGTGGTTTTGCTCTTTGGAGGAAGTGAGAACGGCTCTAGAATCGAAAGTCCTGCCTGTTCCTCGGTAGCTCAACGGTAGAGCATCCGGCTGTTAACCGGAGGGTTGCTGGTTCGAATCCAGCCCGAGGAGCCAACTTTCGTAGAGGATTTGCACGACGACCCCGCGACTGTGACATGCACTGTGACGTAACTGCGTTGAAGACGCGCTGGGAACTGACACGCGTGAGCGGATTCGCGCCCAAATCTGCTCGACGCGATTGAGAACCGGATCAAAATACGGCACCGAACCGTAGGGTTGCTGGCCTGCCTCGACGAAGCGTAGCGGAGTCGGGCGGTCGTTCCCCCTGACGGCCGTGATAGCGTCCACGCGGCGAGCCAATGGCGACTGGCGAGCGGCATGCGTGGGCGTTCCGGGCGCGGTTTCGGCGGCACGCCTTCGGGTGGCGATCGCCGCCTGCGATCGCACGGATCAAGGAAGCCGTCTCCGAGATCTCCACGGTCGCGAGGCGCGACCGGATCCTGGGCGCCGAAGGGGCGGTGCTGTTGCTGGAACGGCTGTCACCGGCGCTCGAGCAGGTGGATTCTTCGTCAGGCGCCATCGGCGCTGCGGTCAATCGCGCCATCGAGACCCTCGCCGGCATCATCGCGTCCGCGCCGGCGGACGCGAAGGTGCGCGATCGATGGATCGATCGCCTGTGGGATGCCTA
>JANOGJ010000405.1:0-6504 GCA_031405995.1 Acidobacteriota bacterium | reverse complement strand
GGCGCTGTTCCTGGCCTCAGACCTGGCGGCGTTCGTGACCGGACACGTGTTGGTCGTCGACGGCGGCGCCACCGCCTGACCCACCCTCCGCACGTCACGCCGCGTGTCACGCTTCGGGCGGCCAAGAAGCAGCTGGCGCCGATCCTCTGGCGCATCAACCCATGGCGAGGGCGACGGCATCGTGTGTGGTCATCCCGCGGCCGGCCTCGAGCGCGGCGTCGAGCGCGGCGATGTCCGCGCCGCGGGCCGACAGGTGCAATTCGATCTGGCCCGGCGCCGCGAGAATGGTCGTGTCGACCGTCACGGCCCCGCCCAACCGCGAGTAGATCGGGTGCGCGACCTCTTCGACGGCGGACTCGGACCGCCCCGTGACCTTGATTACGCGCCGGCGCACCTGCCGCCCCCCGGCCCGAGCCCGGATCCGCGGGTCCACATGGGTCTCGAACATCGGCTGCATCTCGCGCGGCGGTCCCGGCAGCAAGGCGATCACGTGGTCGCTCGATTCGATCCAGAGACCGGGCGCCGTGCCAAGCGGGTTGGCCATCACGATGGCCCCGCGAGGCACCTGCGCCTGGCGCCGGTTGGCGTCCGGCATTGGCAGGCCTCGCGCCGCGAACCGCGCGCGAATGGCGTCGAACACGGCCGTGTCCTCGTCGAGCGGCACACCCAGCACCGTCGCGACCGCCTCGCGCGTCACGTCGTCGGCGGTGGGCCCGAGCCCGCCCGTCGTGAGCACGATGTCGGCGCGCGCGATCGCGTGCCGGACGACTGAGGCCAGGTCCGACGGATCGTCGCCGACCACGGTCTTCCAGCGCACATCGATCCCGGCGTCGTTCAGCCGGCCGGCGAGAAACAGGGAGTTCGTGTCCTGGCGAAAGGGCGTCAACAACTCGCTGCCGACGGCGAGGATTTCCGCCGTGTGGAACGCGCGCATCAGATCAGATCCGGGTACCCGAAGTAGGCCGGCAAGTGCAGAATCGCCTGCAGGATCAGGTTGCCATAGATCGCGACCATGACGTCGTCAGCCATGATCCCGATGCCGCCGTGCAGGCGCTCGAAGCGGTTGGCCGGCCACGGCTTGATCACGTCGAGCGCACGAAATACCACGAACCCGATCACCGCGCCCTTGAGGGCGACGCCGGTCAGGACGAGCGTCACCAACTGTCCGGCGACTTCATCGACGACGACCTGGCCGGGATCTTCCTGCTGAAAATGACGCGCCGCCTCCCCGGCCGCCCACGTGCCGCCGATGATGACCGCGACGGTCACGCCGATTTGGAAACTGGTCGGCATGCCGAGGTAGTGCATTGCCAGGTAGATGCCGAGCCCGACGGCGGATCCGAAGGTGCCCGGGGCAAACGGCGCGTAACCCGTTCCCCCGACGGTGGCGACGTACACGCCGGGCGAGGTCATGCGCGTACGGTGCGCGTCCGGGTGAGGCGGTCGGGCAGGGCCAGACGGCGGCCGCCGAGCGCGGGCAGGAACCCGACGCCGAGGAGGAGACCGGACGCCGCCGCGAGAAGCGCGCGGGACGCCGCCTGCCGGAGCGACGGCGGATGCACGCGCGCGGACGGGCCGGTCGCATCAACCACGCGGATGCCGACCACCATCTTGCCGGGCGTCTGTCCGCCGGCGGCCGTGAACAGCAGGAAGTAGCCGTAGTCCACCAACACGAGGAACGCCGCAAGAGGCACCAGCGCGGGGACGCCCAGCGCGGCGACGCCGACGCCGGAGACGCGGAGACTCGCCCAGACGATCACGCCGCCGATCACGGCGAGCAGCCCCCAGTCCGCGCCAAGCGCCGCCAGCCGCGATTGAGGACTCGCCTCACCCGTGACCTCGCGTTCCAGTCTGGCCTGAGCCCTCGCTTCTGCTCGGGCCCGGACCCCCTCCTCCGCTTCGACGCGCGTGAGGTCGGCCATGAGGTCGTCGTCGATCGGTCCGAGCCGTCTCGGTGGCGTGATCGAGGCCGGCCTCGGACGGACCAGCTCGGGCATCGTGCGCCGCACCGAGAGGGGCGGCCGCGGCGGACGCGACAAGGCCGCCAACGCGATGTCATCGAGGTTGGGAGCTGCCTGCGCCGGCATGCCCTTCACAAACAGAGGCAGTTCACCCGGCGTATTCGGCGGCCGCACCGGTTCGCGCCTCTGCAGTTCGAGCCGGGCCGGCTCAAGCTCGGTTCGCAAAGGCCCATCGTCGAAGGCGACCGGCTCCGGTTGCAGGAACCGATCACGCAGGACGTCCTGATCAACTTGTTGATCAACGTCGCCCGCCGCGGTCGAAGCGCGCTCCTCGAGCCCGAGCGCGGGCGCGGGTTCTGGTTCGGATTCGGGTTTGGGTTCGGGTGCCTCGGACGGCGCCGCGTCCCGCGCAGGATGAACCAGTCCGATCGTCTTCGGGGCCCGGCGCGCCGCCGCGCGGCGCCTGGGCCGGAACTCCAGATCGGCGGACGGCGCCGCCGCGTCGGCGTCGACGAGCGCGACGGCCAGCGCCGGCTCGGCCATCGCGAGGTCGAAGCCGCAATTGCGGCACCGCGGCGCCGGCTCAAAGCTCAGGTAGTGGCACTTCGGGCACTTCATCGCGGCCCCGCCAGAAGCAACTGCTGGATGTCGGCCCGCAGGCGGTCGGCGGCCGGCCGCTGCGCGCTATCGGGGCTGACGCGATCGAGGGCCTGCAGGGCCTCGGCGAGCCGGCCGCGGTCGAGGAGCGTCCGCGCCCGGACGAGCGCGACTTCCCCGCCTGAGAGGACTTGAAGAGGCGGCACGCCGGCGGCGGGCCGCAAGCCCTCGCTCGCCGAACGCAGCCCCAACCACTCCTGGACGCCAGCGCTCGACAACGTGAGCGCGAGCAGGACGCAGACCATCGCGCCGGCGCCAATCGCCATGACGACGCGCGAGCGGTTCGGCCACAGCCACCCGGGCACGGCCCCGACCGGTGCCGGCGTCGGCGGCGCCGATGCCAGGTCGGCCAGCGGCTGGACCGTCGCGTGGACCCGTTCCACCCGTTCGAGCCGCAGCCGCAACGCGGATACCTGTTCATCGTCGCCGCTCTCGGCGACGACCTCGGTCAGGAGGTCGCGGGCGGCGGCCGTCTGCCCCTGTTCGAGCAGGTCGCGGCTGGCCTGGAGCATTTCCTCGGCCCGCCGCTGTCGCTCGGCCAGGGCCGTCCTGGCCCGATCGATGTAGGCGCGCGCTCGGGCGTGCGAGCGGTCCAGGAACAGGACGCGCGTCCAGAGATGAATGGCGTCTTCGTACCGGCCGTTGAAGTAGCGGTCGAGGCCGTCGACGAGGAGTGTTTCGGCCCGGCTGTCGCGGTCGGCCGCGTCTCGGCTGTCGAGGACCGGCTCCGACTCGAGGCGTCTGGGGTCAACCATGCTTCAGGCCTCGCGGATTATATCGGCCGGTCGCCGACAGTACAAGAGCTATGGTAGATACTTCGCAGATGCCGGTCATCGAGTGCATTCCGAATGTCAGTGAGGGCCGCAACCCGGCCGTGCTGGACGCCTGCGCCGAGGCGATTCGGCATGCGGGCGTGCAGTTGCTGGACGTCAAACCGGACGCGGCCCACCACCGCGCGGTCTTCACGTTCGCCGGCGAACCCGGGCCGGTGAAGGCGGCGGTGCTCGCGCTGTTCGACACGGCCCTCGCCAGGATCGACCTCCGGAACCACTCCGGCGAGCACCCGCGGATGGGCGCCGTCGACGTCGTGCCCTTCGTCCCCATCGAGGGCGCGACGATGGCCGACTGTGTCGCGATGGCGCGTGAGGTGGCCGCCGACGTGTCGCGCCGGCACAACCTGCCCGTCTTCCTCTATGAGGAGGCCGCCGCGACGCCCGGGCGCCGCAACCTCGAGGACATCCGGCGCGGTGAGTTCGAGGGGCTGGCCGCCAAGCTCAAGCAGCCCGAGTGGGCGCCGGACTTCGGTCCGGCCGCGCCGCACCCGTCGGCGGGCGCCTCGGTCATCGGCGCGCGCATGGCGCTCATCGCCTACAACATCAACCTCGCGACGAACCGGCTCGACGTCGCCAAGAAAATCGCCGCCGCCGTCCGGCACAGCTCCGGCGGTCTCCGATACGTCAAGGCCATGGGTGTCGACCTCACCGACCGCGGCGTGGTGCAGGTGTCGATGAACCTGACCAACTTCGAGAAGACGCCGCTCTTCCGCGTGTTCGAACTGGTCAAGCGGGAAGCGGCGCGGCACGGCGTGACCGTGCTCGAGAGCGAGATCGTCGGGCTGGTGCCGAGCGCGGCGCTCACCGCCTCGGCCGCGTGGTTCCTGCAGCTCGAGGGCTTCAGCGAGCAGCAAGTACTGGAGAACAAGCTGAGACAATCCTCGTAGGGCGGCCCGGGCTAGGGGCCGCCGCTGCGGCGGCTTGAAGTTCAAGCCGCCCTACGACACGTTCTACGTTTCGTCTCTATGTCCTGGCGCGATTCCCAGGCCGCGCATCTTCTTATAGAGATTGCTGCGCTCGAGGCCGAGCGCGTCGGCGGTGCGCGAGATGTTGCCGTCGCAGGCGGCGAGCGCCGTCAGGATGTAGGCGCGCTCCCAGGCGTCCCGCGCCTCGAAGAGCGGCGCGACCGTCGTCGGCACCGCGGTGATGCCGTCGAGGAACGCGAGGTGGGCCGCGTCGATGACGTCGCCGGGCACCATGATCATCAGCCGCTCGATGATGTTGCGCAGCTCGCGCACGTTCCCCGGCCACCGATAGGTTCGCAGCGCGGCCACCGCGCCCGCCGAGAAGGTCTTCGGCCGGCGGCCGTACTCCCGCGCGAATTCCGCCACGAAGTGCTCGGCCAGCCGCAGCACGTCGTCGCCGCGCTCGCGCAGCGGCGGCACGAAGATCGGAATCACGTTCAGCCGGAAGAACAGATCCTCGCGGAAGTGCCCGAGCCGGATCTCGTCGGCCAGCGCCTTGTTCGTCGCGGCGATGACGCGGACGTCGACGCGCACGCTGCCGCGCCCGCCGACCGGTTCGACGACCTGCTCCTGCAGCGCGCGCAGCACCTTGGCCTGCGTCTTGAGGCTCATGTCCGCGACTTCGTCCAGGAAGAGCGTGCCGCCGGTCGCCGTCTCGAACTTGCCGCGCCGATCCGCGATCGCCCCGGTGAACGCGCCCTTCACGTGCCCAAACAGCTCCGACTCGATCAGTTCCTCCGGAATGGCGGCGCAGTTGACCTCGACGAACGGCGCCTGCCGCCGGTGGCTTTGCGCGTGGATCTGCCGGGCGACCAGCTCCTTGCCCGTGCCGTTCTCCCCCGAAATCAGCACCCGGCCATTCGACGGCGCCGCCATGCCGATCTGGTCGCGCAACTGGATCATGGCGTCGCTCGCGCCGACAAGGACCAGCGGCCGGTCCACGCGGGCCCGCAGCGCGCGGTTCTCCACCTCCAGCCGGCGCTGGGCGAACGCGTTCCGCACGACCAGCATCGTCTTCTCGAGCGACAGGGGCTTCTCGAGGAAGTCGAACGCGCCGAGCTTCGTCGCGCGCACCGCCGCTTCCACGCTCGCGTGCCCGGAGATCATCACGTCCTGGGCGTCGATCCGCCGTTCGCGCAGCCGCTCGAGCGTGGCGAGGCCGTCGATGCCGGGGAGCCAGATGTCGAGCAGGATGACGTCGTAGGCCTGCTGCGTCACCTGCTCGAGACACGCCTCGCCGCTGTCGACGACGTCCACGCTGTAGCCCTCGTCGCGCAGCACGGCCCCGAGCGACCCGCGGACGCCGGCTTCGTCGTCGACGATCAGGATGGTGGACATGGGTTAGGCGGCGGGCAGCTCGATCGTGAACGTCGTGCCGGACGGCTCGGCCTCGCCCGCTTCGATGCCGCCGCCGTGCTCGACGACGATGCGCCGGACGATCGCGAGCCCGAGCCCGCTGCCCCGCCCCTTCGTCGAGTAATACGGCATGAACAGTTTGTCACGGTCGGCCGGCGGCACGCCCGGCCCGTTGTCGGCCACGACGAGCCGGACGACGCCGTTGCGCGCGTCGTGGGTGGTCGTGATCGTAATCGTCGGCGGCTGGCCCGACGGACGAATCGCCGCGTTCGGCCCGCCGAGCGCCTCGAGCGCGTTGTCGATGAGGTTGATGATGACCTGACGGATCTGCTCGGCGTCGAGCTTCACGGGCGGAAGCCCGGCCCCGAGCTGTCGATCGACGCGCACGCGGCTCTGCTGCAGGACGCCGGGGTACAACGCCAGCGTGTCCTCGATCAGCTGGTTGAGGGCGGTCGGCACCAGGCGCGGGCCGCGCAAACGCGCGAATTGCGCGAACTCGTCGACCAGGCCCTTCAGGGCCTCGACCTCCGCGATGATCGCGTCGGTGCTTTCGTTGACGATCGCGGCGGTCGGCGCCGGCGCCCCGGAGAAGTGCCGGCGCAGACGCTCCGCCCCGAGCTGAATCGGCGTCAGCGGGTTTTTGATCTCGTGCGCCGAGAATTCCGATCGTCCAGGCGGGGCGGCCGGCGGGACTCATGCCTTCCGCTCTCTCGGACGCGGCGCGCGTCCCGG
>JANOGJ010000366.1:0-3073 GCA_031405995.1 Acidobacteriota bacterium | reverse complement strand
GATCGCTCGTTGTGGCTGCCGAACGCGCGTAGGATTCGAGCGACGTCGCCGGCCACCGATGGCTCGTTCAGCGTCGCCGGTTTGGCGGCAGGCGACTACGCGATCGCCGCCGCCGAGGATGTCGAAGCGTCAGACCTCGCCGATCCGGCATTCCTGTCGCAACTGCTCGCGTCATCGATCAAGATCACGATCGCTGAGGGAGAAAAGAAGACGCAGGACTTGCGGGTAGGCAGGTAGCGTTAGGCCGCATTTAGTCCGCATTAGGGCTTCGCGGGCTGCCAATGCGGCGACGTCGCCCTAACCCACTTTCACCGCCATCATCGTCGCGTCGTCGAACGGCTCGCGGCGGCCGCGGAACTTGCCGATGCCGGATTCAATCCGTTCGAGCAGGTCGCCGGCGCCGTCGAGCGCGTGGGACAGAAGCAGCGCCTCGAGGCGCTCCGGACCGAACATGTCGTCGCTCTCGCTCTCGGCCTCGACGCAGCCGTCGGTGTAGAAGAACAGCAGGTCCCCCGCGGCGAGCTGGACGCTCTGCTCGCGATGGCCGCGGCCCGCGAGGAGGCCGATGGGCAGGCCGGTGGACTCCATGCGCTCGAGCCCGCCCGTCGTGCGCAGGATGTACTGCGGATGGTGTCCCGCGTTCACGTAGCGCAGACGGCGCGTGACGGGATCGAGAATGCCCACGAAGAGCGTGGCGTACAGGGGCCCGGGGGAGTTGGCTTCGATGTCGCGGTCGATCTCCTGCGCGAGCGCGGACAGATCCTGCCCGAGCGCGAGCCGCGTGCGCAGCGAGGCCTGGATGTTCGCCATGAGCAGCGCGGCGCCGACGCCCTTGCCCGAGACGTCGCCCACGAGCAGGGCGACTTCCTTGGGCGCGCCCGGCGGGCCGTGGTCGATCTCGAAGTAGTTGAAGAAGTCGCCGCCGACCTCGCGGGCCGGCACGGAAACGCCCTTGATTTCCATGAGCCCTAGCCGCAGCGGCGCGTGCGGCAGCATCTCGTTCTGGATCTGGCGGCCGAGTTCCAGTTCCCGCTTGATGCGTTCCTGCCCGACCGCCGCCTTCTGGTGCTTCTCGACATCTTCGGCCATCTGGTTGAACGCGAGCGCCAGACGGCCCACCTCGTCTTTCGCCTTGACCGGCACCCGCGCGGCGTAGTCGCCTGCCGCGATCCGGTGCACGGCGTCGCTGAGCGCGCTGAGGTTGCGCGTGAGCCGCGACGAGAGCGGCACGATGCCGACCAGCGCGACGGCGATGAACAACAGGCCGAACCCCGCGTTGCGCGCGGCCGCGCGCCGAAGACTGGCGACGGAATCGCCGATCGGGCGGGCGATTCCCAGTCGCAGGCCCGAGCCCGAGGGATCCTGTGTCGTCACGGCAATCCAGTCGGGCAGGCGCACCGACGCCGGACCGGCCGGCGTGGCAACCGGTCCCAGCGCCTCGACCTTCACGCGGTCGTCGTCGCTGCGCGTGTAGATGCGCCCGTCCTGGCCGACCGCGAACGGCACTTCTCCGCCGTCGCGTCGCGTCGTCGTGAAGACGGTCGCGAGCACGTTCGGCAGGTTGATCTCCGCGTTGACCTGGCGGACGACCTTGCCGTCGCGCTCGACCTTCACGTCGAGCTTGTTGCCCGTGAGCGATGACTTCCGCTGATCGCGGGAGGTGGGCGGCGCCGGCGTGGACGGCGCGACCTTGGCCGGCGGCAGGGCGCCGGCCGGCTTGGCGGACTTGCTCTGCGCCTCGGCCTGCTGGGCGAGCGCCGCTTTCTTCTGCAACTCAGCCGCGCTCAGCCTGATGCCCTGCGCGATGCCGAGCATTCGTTGATTGATTTCGTCGGCTACTTTCTGGCGCTGCTCCGCCGTCAGCGTCTCCGGCCGAGCCTCGCCCATGATCTCCCGGTACAACTCGCGGCGGACCGGCATCAGATCGACGAGCATGCGGCCGGGTTCCGACGGTTCGGGCGCGGTGACCGGCGTAGGCCGATTCCTCTGCGACCGCCCCGTGCTCGTGGGCGATGTGACCACCGTGGCGCCCGGGGGCAGTGGCGCGGTTGGCGGCGGAGGTGGCGGGCGTTGACCGCCCTGCCGGCCGCCGCCGGGCGGGCGCTGAAACGCGCTGGAGCGGAGGCCCAGCAGCTCGACGTTGTTCAGCAGCATCGCCGCTTCGCCGAGCGACTTCGCGACCTGGTTGCTCAACGCCTCGACGACGCTGACCGTGACCGCGGCGGGCGCGCTCGTGTCGGCGCGCGCGGGCGCCGGCTTCTCGGCCGATTCGACCGCCGCCTGCAGCTCGGCGATGTCCATCATGTGCTCTATGCGCTCGCTGAGCTGCGACGTCACGAGCTGCATGCGCTGGCTGAGTTCGCCGGCGAGGAGATCCGCCTCGCGCTCGGCGGCGTCGCGGAACGCATCGACGCTCGTGCGGTACGTGTAGACCGTCACCGCGCCGAGCGGCACGACCGACAGCGCGAAGAAGGCGACGATGAGGCGGAGACGCAAGCTCATGGGAATCCGTTGAAAGTCACGACCACCGGCGCGTGATCGCTCGTGCCGAACTCGCGCCGGGACGCCGACGTCGTCGCTCGTGCCGCCAGCGCCTGGCTGGCCAGCACGTAGTCGATGCGCCAGCCGATGTTGCGTTGACGCAGGTTACGCCACGGCGCCCACCATGTATACAACTCGTCGTTGGCCGGATCGAGGGCTCGGCCGACGTCGACGAGCGACGCGGCGAACGCCTGCTGGAGCCAGGCGCGCTCCGCCGGGCGGGTGCCGATCTGGTTGGCCTTGCGCTCCTTCGGGTGCACGTCGCGCTCCTCGATGGCCACGTTCAGGTCGCCACAGAGGAGTAGCGCCCGGCCGGCGCGGTTTGTTTCAACCGCCCAGTGGGCCAGGGCTTCGAGGAACCGCAGCTTGGCCTCGTAGTCCTTGCCACCATTGGGGACGTAGACGGAGGCGACGAGGAGAGCGCCCAGGTCCGCGACGACGACCCGGTGCTCGAAGTCGAAGGCCGGATGGGAAAAGACCGGCGCCTCGGCCATGAACGAGCGCCGCACGAGCAGCGCGACGCCGGAGTAGC
>JANOGJ010000760.1:0-3863 GCA_031405995.1 Acidobacteriota bacterium | reverse complement strand
GTTTTTTGTTGCACCTTCACTCGCGCGCCCAGACTCTGAAGGTGCAACAAAAAACGAGTCCCGACCTCGTTTCGAATGGCAAGGCTTTTGATTGCATCGAACGGGTGCCCAGGCGGGTGACCACGGGATCTGGCGGCATGGTGTTTCATGTCCTCAATCGCGGTGTCCGCCGGCTGGGTCTGTTTGACCGTCCGGGCGACTATCGCTCGTTCTTGCAGCTTGTCGCGCAGGCCCAACGGCGGGTCCCGGTCCGATGCCTGTCCTACTGCCTGATGCCAAACCAATTTCACTTGGTCCTCTGGCCTAGGGCAGACGGGGACCTGTCACGGTTCATGTTCTGGCTCACGACGACCCACAGCATGCGGTGGCATGTCTGGCGCGGGACCGCCGGAACGGGCCACGTCTACCAAGGCCGGTTCAAGGCCTTTCCGATTCATGGTGATGACCACTTCTTGCGCGTGTGCCGCTACGTCGAACGCAATGCGCTTCGGGCCGGGCTGGTCCCTCGAGCGGAAGGGTGGCCGTGGTCGAGTTTGGCGCAGCGGGGCGGATCGAGGCTCCCAGTCATTCTCGAGGACTGGCCCGTGCCGAGACCGAATGACTGGGTCGAGGCAATCCAGGCCGATCCGTCAGGCGAGACCTCCGAGGTCCGACGTGCTTTGCGGCGCAATGCGCCCTACGGACCGGCGGAGTGGCAGGAATCCATCGCCATCCAGCTCGGAGTCCCGACCTCGTTTATTTCAGCGTGACGTGCACGTAGACCGAGTGACGGCCGTAGGCCTCGAAGAACGGCCGGAACGACACGCCGTCGATGCTGAACCGCAGCGCGGCCGCATCGCCTGTGATGGACTTGCCGATGTCAACGGCATCGAGCGTCAGCGGCCGCCAGTCGGTTCTCGGCCCTGACTCATCGGCCGCGAGCAGGACCGGCCCGTAGAAGAGGCTGGCGACGTTCGGCTGGTCCATGACCGTCTCCAGGTAGAACGGGAACGGCATGCGAATGTCGATCGTGTCGTTCGCGCGCCATGTCCGCCCGAGCGACACATAGCTCCCCGGCTCGGCCTTGAGCGTCTGATCGCGACCGTTGATCTTCACGTGGAAGCCACGCGTGGCCCACTGCGGGACGCGGACCTTGAGGTCGAAGCGTCCTTCGCCCCCCTCGCCCTTGATGACGAGCCGCGTGGTGTCGGCATGCGGGAAGCTGGTCACCTGCTGCACGGTCACCTTCCGCGCGCTCCAGGTCAGGGTCGACGGCACGAAGAGGTTGACGTACAGCGTGCCGTTGTCCGCGCTCCTGAAATAGATCGTGTCCTGGAGTTTCGTGTTGCTCTCGAGTGCCGTGCCGTTGCAGCACGTGAAGCCGTTCATTTGCGCGTTGCCGAAGCGCTTCTGCGCGCCCGGGTTGAGCGGCACGTGGTACGTATTGCCCGCGTCGCCCTCGGCCACCGACGCGAGGATGTGGTTGTAGAGCGCCCGCTCGTAGTGGTCGATGTACTTCGCCGCCTGGTCGTACATGAAGAGCTGCCGTTCCAGCTTCAGCAGGTTGTACGTGGCGCAGGTCTCGTTTTGACCGCCGTTGGCAAACCCGTTCTCCCACAGCGTATCGGGCTGCGCGATGAAGCACTCGGCATTGTTCGGGTTCCGCGCGCCGGCCACGCCGCCGATGCTGTACATGTAGCTGGCGTTCACGATCTCCCAGAAGTTCGTGGCGATGCGGTAGTACGGCATCTCCTTCGTCCCGCGGAACGTCTCCAGCGCGCCCGTGATCTGCGGAATGTGCTGGTTGGCGTGCCTGCCGCGGATCGTGTCCACGTTCTTCGCGAGACCGCCCTCGCGCGCCGCGTTGCCATAGAAAAACGCGGTGTTGTCGAAGAGCTTCGCGGTCTCAAGGAAGCTCTTGTCGCCGGTGAGCCGAAACAGGCGCGCCATGACCTCGTTCATGCCGCCATATTCACCCGCGATGTAGCGCCCCCACATGCTCGCGCGCGTGTCGGGCGGCACGGCCATCAACCGTGCATGCGCCCACCTGCCCATCGCGCGCGCGACCGCGAGTGCCTTCTGGTTGCCCGCGACCTCGTAGCTGTCGAGGAGGCCGGCCAGGATCTTGTGGAGCGTGTAGTACGGCGCCCAGATCTGCGAGTCGCGCGTGCCGTAGGTGGCGCCCTTCTCGAGCATGATGAACTGGTCGGGCGGGTACGCGCTGATGAACCCCACGCCCCAGTTCCAGTAGTCGTTGCGGATCGCACCGGCCCTCAGATTCGAGTCGTAACCCTCGCGGCCAGGGCCGGGCGGCACCGCCGTGGGATTCGGCACGGCCGGCCCGCCCGCCTGTGCCGGCCGGCCCGACTTCTGGGACAGGTCGTACAGCGTGTCGATCAGGTAGTTCATCTTGCCGAGCAAGTTCGCGCGGAGCGCTTCATCGTAGGTCGTGCTCGCATAGCCCTGCGCGATCGCCGTCAGGTAATGACCGCTCGCATGCCCGCGCAGCCTCGTCGTCTGGTTGTCCCACCCCTCGAGCGGCTTCACGCCGGCCGGCTGCGGCTGGCCGAACGCGTCGCGGAAGTTGTACAGAAACGCGTCGGGATTGCTCGTGGCGAGGCCGCGAATGAACTTGTCGCGATTCCGGATGAACGGCGTGTCGCGGCCGCTGGCATCGCGCTCGAGCACCACCTGGCTCAGCGGAAAGGGCTCCGCGAGGCGGCTCGGAGGCGTCGTGAGCCCGACGGGCACCTTGACGAGGACCGTGGCCTTCGGTGCGATCGCGGTGCCGGGCACCCTGCCGATGACCGTGTAGCTGCCGGGCTTCGCCACGGCGCTGGCGTCGGTGGGCGACGGCCAGATCACACGAACATCCGGCCCCCGCCCGTTGCCGCGGTACGCCGCGCGCACCGCCTGCGGCAGCCGCGGCAGCATGCCGACTATCGTCTCAACCGTGATGTCCGGAACGCCCGACAGGCGCGAGGCCAGCGGGGATTCTCTCGGAATCGCGTCGGTCGAAATGACCGGAGGCGGCGTGCCTCGCCCCCGCGCCTGCTGCCGGGACGCGGTCGCGTTGGTCTGGATCCTGGACACCTGCTGATCCGTGAGCGCGATGCGATAGATGCGCACGTCGCGAAGACGGCAGTGGAGCGTCGGCGTGCCGTCCGCCTGTGAACGGCCGAGGAACAGGCGGTTGGACGCCGCGGACGTCCGGTTCACAACGTCCGTGGCGTTCACGCCCACGTTCGTGGCCTGGCCAGCTCTGGCGCCATCCACATGAACCGCCAGGACGCGACTCGCTGGATCCAGCACGACGGCGAAGTGGACCCACTGGTTCTCCGGAACCACGCCCGACGCCGCCTCACCGCGAACCGCGCCGCCTGACACGACTGATGCGCGCACACCCGACTTGCCGGCGACCGCAAACAGCCGGCTCGACGCGCTCTGGCCGAAGTCGAAGACCGTCCCCGAGGCGCCCGTCGGCAGCCACAGCCAGCCCGTGATGCTAATCGTGTCCTCCCCGTCGAGTGTGCGGCCGGGGAGCTGGACATGGCTGCCGTCCCCCGTGAGCAGCAGCACCCGCCGAAACTGCGGATCGTCTACGAACTCCGCGCCGGTGCCGCGCAGCGTCGCATGGAACTGGTTGCGGGAGGCGTCCTCGGCGTTGTCACCGAAGGTGTAGCGCGCGACCAATCCGGTCTCGCCGATGCCGTCAAGGAACTGATCGCCGCCCTGCTGCGGAACCTGGGCGACCGCCGCAATGAGCGTCGACACGGCGACGATGAACGGGACGAGGATGCGAGTGGCCATGATCGCCCCACGATACTGCAGCCAGCGGCGAAGGAGAAGTGGGGTTACTCGTACCGCAGCGCTTCGATCGGGTC
>JANOGJ010000303.1:0-1853 GCA_031405995.1 Acidobacteriota bacterium | reverse complement strand
CGATCACCAACTGGCCATTAGTCTCGTGCGCGACGTCCCGGCGCTCGAGGCGACCGTCCACTGGAGCGGCGACGTCCCGCTGAAGCCGGTAGCCTGGGCCGACCTGCCGGATGCCGTGTTCATTCCCGCCTGGCGCGAGGCCGTCAAAGCGGATCGGGCCGCGCTCGAGCACGTCCGCGTGGACGCGCTTCCGACGACCGCGGCGTCCGTCGCCGCAGTGGGCCGGCTTTCAAAGGACCCGAACGCCAAACTCATGGAGGAGGACGATCTGGTGGTCCGCACGAGCAACGCCATCGCGCTCGCTGTGGGCCTGAAGCTCCTCGAGCTGGGGTGGAAGGTCGAGACCGAACCCGGGACGGTCATTCGCCTGGTCAAGGGACCGTCGGAGGAATCTGAGGTGTTCGCGCGCGTGGGCGCCGTCCTGTCAGGTGACGCGCCTCTCACGGAGTGGGTGACCTTTTGCCAGGGCGCCGGCCTCAGCGGCCCGTTAGCCCACGAGTGACCCTCTGAGGCGCGCATTGCCCCATTGCCCCACTGCCTCATTGCCCCATTGGAGAGTTCAGGAATTGGTGGACGGCGCGAGGCTCGAACTCGCGGCCTCCGCGTTGCGAACGCGGCGCTCTCCCAGCTGAGCTAGCCGCCCACTCCAGCCGCCAAGTCTAGCATGCCGCACCCCGATGCTAGACTGGCCGGGCTCATGACTTCTGCCGTCAAACGCATCGGCGTGCTCACCGGCGGTGGGGACGCACCGGGCCTGAACGCCGTCATCCGCGCCGTCGTCAAGTCCGCCGCGAACTCGGGCATCGAATGCGTCGGGCTCGAGGACTCGTTCGACGGCCTCATCTATCCGGAACGCTCGCGCGTGCTCACCCTGCGTGACGTGACCGGCATCCTGCGGCTCGGCGGGACGATCCTCGGCACGACGAACCGTGGCAACCCCTTCCAGTACCCGGTGGACGCTGAGACCGGGTCCAAGGACTACTCCGACCGCTGCATCGAGAACGCCAAGGCGCTCGGACTTGACGCGCTGGTCGTAATTGGCGGGGACGGGACGCTGTCCATCGCGCACGAGTTCCACAAGCGCGGGCTGCCCGTCGTCGGCGTGCCCAAGACCATCGACAACGACATCGTCGAGACGACGATGACGTTCGGGTTCGACTCGGCGGTGGCGTTTGCCACCGACGCGATCGACCGGCTGCACACGACCGCTGAAGCCCATCATCGCGTGATGGTCGTCGAGGTGATGGGCCGCTACGCGGGGTGGATCGCGCTCTACGCGGGCATCGCCGGCGGCGCCGACGTGGTCTTGATCCCCGAGATCCCGTTCGACCTCGCCAAAGTCGCGACCCGCATCATGGACCGCGAGCGCTTTGGCGCGCGGTTCAGCATCGTTGTCGTCGCCGAAGGCGCCCATGCAGTCGGGGGGGCGCGCTCGGTCGTGACGGGCGCCAACGATCGGATCGAGCGCCTGGGCGGAATTGGTGAGCAGGTCGCCCGGGAGCTCGAGGACTTGACCGGGAAGGAGACGCGCTTCGTCGTCTTGGGGCACCTGCAGCGTGGCGGGTCGCCGTCGAGCTACGACCGCATGCTCGCGACGCGCTTCGGGAGTTTTGCGGTGGACCTCATCGTGCGGGGCGAGTTCGGCGTGATGGTCGCGCTGCAGTCGCCCGACATCGTGGCGGTGCCGCTCGAGCGCGTGGTCGGCCGACAGCGGACTGTCCCGACGGGCAGCGACGTGATTCAGACGGCGCGGAATGTCGGGATTAGTTTCGGGAACTGAAGGGGTCGGAACTGACGCTGTCTAAGGGGTCGTACCTCGATCTGTGGAAATCTCAGGGGAGCTTGGCGGGAAG
>JANOGJ010000223.1:0-3785 GCA_031405995.1 Acidobacteriota bacterium | reverse complement strand
GAATATCCCGCGCGCCCGATACGCTTCATCGTCGGGTTCGTGCCGGGCGGGGTCGCGGACCTGATGGCGCGGTCGCCGGGTGATAAAACCCCATCGGCTGGTTGTTCAGAAGCGCCGTGTAAAACGCCGCGGGGTAATGCGCCTTGAGATACGCGCTCGCGTACACGATGAGCGCGAAGCTCGCGGCATGCGACTCCGGAAATCCATACAGGGCGAACGACGTGATCGACTGCACGATGCCGTCCGCCGCCGCGCCCGTAATGCCGTTCTGCGCCATCCCATCGCGCAGCCGCGTCTCGATCTGCTGCATCCGCTTCACCGACCGCTTGAAGCCCATCGCCCGCCGCAGCTCCTCGGCCTCCCCGCCGCTGAACCCGGCGACGACCATCGCCATCCGCAAGAGCTGCTCCTGAAACAACGGGACGCCGAGCGTGCGCGCCAGCACCGGCTCGAGCTTCGGGTGGGGATACGTCACCGCCTCCTCGCCGCGCCGCCGGCGCAGGTAGGGATGCACCATGTTGCCGACGATGGGCCCGGGACGGATGATGGCGACCTCCACGACGAGATCGTAGAAATGCTCGGGTTTGAGCCGCGGCAGTGTCGCCATCTGCGCGCGCGACTCGACCTGGAAGACGCCGATGGTGTCCGCGGCCTGTAGCATGCGATAGACCGCGGGGTCGTTAGGAGGCAAGTGCGCGAGATCCAATTTCGGTTCAGCGTGCTGAAGGTTTAAGTTCTGAGTTCTAAGTTCTGAGTTCTGAGTTACTCCATTTACTATCTGAATCGCCTCTTCAAGCACCGCCATCATCCCGAGCCCGAGCAGATCGACCTTCACGATGCCGAGATCGGCGCAGTCGTCCTTGTCCCACTGCACGACGGCACGCCCCGGCATCGACGCATTCTCGAGCGGCACGACCTCGTCGAGCCGGCCCTGACAGACGACCATGCCGCCCGAGTGCTGGCCGAGATGGCGCGGCAGGTCCTGCATCTCGCCCCAGAGCTTCGCGAACAGGCGGTAGCGCGGGTCGTCCGGGTCGAGGCCGCTCTCGCGCAGGTTGCGCGCGAGCGTGTCCTGCGGATCCACGAACTCGAACTGGCTCATCATCCGCGCGAGCCGATCGATATCGCCGTCCTCGAGCTCGAGCACCTTGCCGACCTCACGCGCGGCGCTGCGCCCGCGGTACGTGATGACGTTGGCCGTCATCGCGGCGCCGAGCGCCCCATAGCGCCCGTAGACGTACTGAATCACCCGCTCGCGGCGATCGCCGCTCGGCAAATCGAGGTCGATGTCGGGCCATTCGCCCCGTTCTTCGGACAGGAACCGCTCGAACAGCAAATCCATGCCGACCGGATCGACGGCCGTGATCCCGAGCGCATAGCAGACGGCGCTGTTGGCCGCCGACCCGCGCCCCTGCACGAGGATGCCCTGCTGCCGGCAGAAGTTGACGAGATCCCAGACGATGAGGAAATAACCGGCCAGGTGGAGCTTCTCGATGAGGTCCAGCTCGCGCGCGATCTGCGCGCGGGCGCGATCGTGATACGGCCGGTACCGATCGCGCGCGCCGACCTGCGCGAGATGCCGGAGGAACGAGACCTGCGTCTCGCCGTCCGGCACCGGATAATCCGGAAACCGGTACCCCAGATTGGCGAGCGTGAACTCCAGCTGCTCGGCCAGCGCCTCGGTGCCCGCGAGCGCCTCGGGCAAATCCGCGAACAGCCGCGCCATCATCTCCGGCGTCTTGAGGTACCGCTCCGCATTGGGCGTCAGCCGCCGCCCCGCTCGCGCGATCGTCGTCTTGTGCCGGAGACAGGTGAAGACGTCATAGAGCGGGCGGGCCTCCGGCGCCGCGAACCGCACGCCATTCGACGCCACCACGGGCACGCGAAACGCCGCTGCCAGATCGAGGAGCGAATCCGCCTCGGCCTGGTCGTCCTGTCGCAGGTGGCGCTGGATCTCGATCCGGACGTTCGCCCGGCCAAACACGCCGACGAGTCGATCCACGAGCCCGCCCACGCCATGGCGCGCGGCGCCGAGCGCGGGCCGGCCCACCAGCGCCATGAGCCCCGCCGTGTGGCCGTCGAGATCCTCGAGCGTCAGCGACGATTCACCTTTGGGGGCGCTCAGTTTGGCGCGGGTGATGATCCGGCAAAGATTCCGATAGCCGGCAGCCGATGCGACAAGGACGGGCAATACCCAGGGTTCCGATTTTGCATCGGCGATCGGCAATCGGCGATCGACAATCGGCAATCGTGGATTCGAAGAACCGTGAATCGTCAGTTCGACGCCGACGATGGCCTTGAGGCCGGCAGCTTTCGCGGCTCGATAGAACTGCGGGGCGCCATAGACGCCGTCACGATCGAGAAGCGCGAGTGCGGGATACCCGAGATCGGCCGCGCGCGCGATGAGCGCATCGGGCCGCGAGGCGCCGTCGAGAAATGAAAACGCCGACGAGGTATGGAGCTCGATGTACAAGTCAGTCAAACATCCCGGCGATTTCCCATTGTCCTGATACGCGATCGCGCGCGAGACGAAGGCAGCCGCCCTGGGCCAGCTCGACGTCCCATTCGTCGCGATCCCAGCCCGAGCGATCGAGCGCCCACCAGCGCCCCGACGTCCGCCAGGGACCGGCGCGTGCGGCGACGAGGCCGGGCGGCACGCCCCGGGCGGCGGGCGCGACACGAACCGGCGCGAGTCGATCGACAGCCACATGCGCGGCTAATGGAAAACGGAAACGACGAAGACAGGTTCCGCCCC
Source organism: Acidobacteriota bacterium (assembly GCA_031405995.1). Taxonomy (GTDB): domain Bacteria; phylum Acidobacteriota; class Vicinamibacteria; order Vicinamibacterales; family SCN-69-37; genus JANOGJ01. The sequence continues at coordinate 1,030 of JANOGJ010000223.1, read as the reverse complement.
TCGACCTTGCTCGGGGCGACCCTGAGCTAGTCGAAGGGTCGAGGGGCGCAAACGGCTTCATGCCGACGGCGCGCGGATCGTGCGTGTCGACCAGGACCGGCGCACCGACGCGTGCGTCGCCCAGGAGCGCGCCCAGACGCGCGAGTAGCGTCGCCAGCGTTTCTGGAGACGGCACCGTGCGCGCGAGGAGCGAGCCTTGCGCGATCCGCCCCGGCACGACCCCGAGCGCGACCTCGACGACGTCGATCGCGGCCGGGGGCGGATGCGATTCGAGATCGAGGAGAACGAGGGTCCGGAGGACGCGCGCCTCGCGCAGCGGCGAGGGCAGGTGCAGCACGCGCGCGTGCGTCTCGCGCGTGACGAGCGTCAGCCGCGTGGTGATGTCCACCGCGCCGCGATCGGCCCGCTCGAGCGCGGTCCCGAGCGCCTCACAGAGCCGCCCCAGCACGAACGACAGCGGCTCGAGTCCTTCGATCGGCCACTCGAGCGCGACCCGTTCGACGAACGGCCGCGCGTCCCGAACCGGCACGAGCGGCCTGGCATCCTCTCCACACGCCGCCTGGTGCAGCGCCACGCCGAGCGCGCCCAGGCGCGCCGCCACCTCCGCGCGCGGCAGACGCGCGACGTCGCCACAGGTGCGGAGACCCCAGCGGCGGAAGCTGTCGAGAGCGGCGTCAACGTCAAGACGTCGGGGGTCGTTTTCTGAGAAGAGGCACTTAAGAAAACGCCCCCCGACGTCGTTTATTTTTTCAGCTCGCGCGTGCGCCAGCAGCTTCGCCGCGGTGGCCGTCGACGCGATCGCGACGCGCACGGACAGCCCGCGTTCGGCCGCCAGACGACCGACTTCTCGCGCGATCAGGTCGGGCGGACCGAGCACCCGCTCGAGCCCGCTCGCATCGAACACGGCGGTGCGGTCGCCGGCGAGCTCCACCGACGGCGAGCAGGCGTGCGCGATCGCGGCGAGCGCGCCGGGCGCAGGCGCCGCAGACGAGGGGTCGAGAACGAGGCAACAAAACATCTGTCAAAAGAG
>JANOGJ010000127.1:0-3241 GCA_031405995.1 Acidobacteriota bacterium | reverse complement strand
CGCGGAACCTGTCGGCGATCATTCTCCCGTAGCGACGAAAGTAGTTAATGGGGCAATGAGGCAGTGGGGCAGTGAGGCAATGAACAGGCGCACCGCATCCATTGCCTCATTGCCTCATTGCCACATTGCCTCATTAACCCGCGTCAGCGCCCTCGGCCTCCTTGCCTCATTAATTGTCCTTTCCTGTTCTCGCTCTCCAGGCCCTCTCGACATCGCCCTCGTCACTGACGCCCCATCGCGCCGGTCCGTCGTGCGCGTGACCGGCCTCGGGACCGAGGAGCTCGCGGCGCTCGGCGCGGCGAAGCTGCCGGAAACGACCTGGCAGTCCCTCTTTCGCGTGACCGTGGCCGGGAGCGCCGGCGCGCCCGTCGCGGGCAAGTACGTTGTCCTGAACGACGCGATTGAGTTCGTTCCGGCGTTTCCGTTCGATCTCGGCCGGGAGTACGCGGTGCGCTTCGATGCGGAGCTGTTGCCGCGGCCACGAACAGGGCAACCCGCCGTCGAGCGTCGCGTCTCGCTGCCGCCGCCCGCCGTCCTCGCGCCGTCGACCGTCGTGACGTCGATCTATCCGTCGCGCGACGTGTGGCCGGAGAACACCCTGCGTTTCTACATCCACTTCTCGGCGCCGATGTCGCGCGCGTCGAGCCTGGGCGTCGTGCGCGTGGTTGACGACGAAGGCAAGGAAGTGGCGGACGCGCTGCTGGAAATGGGCGTCGACCTGTGGAATGACGATCGCACGCGCTGCACCGTGTTCTTCGATCCCGGGCGTGTGAAGCGCGGCATCAAGCCCAATCGCGACCTGGGCCGCCCGCTGCGATCCGGCCGCAGGTACGCCATCGTCGTGGACGCGGCGTGGAAGGACGCGAACGGCCAGCCGCTGACGGCCGCCTTCCGGCGCGATTTCACCGCTGGGCCGCCGATCGAGCGCGGGCTCAGGACCGCCGACTGGAAGCTGAGCGCGCCCGCGGCGGAGACCAGGACGCCGCTGGTCGTGACGTTCCCGTGGCCGCTCGACCACGCGCTGGCCTGGCGCGCGATCGGCGTCGAGGGATCCGACGGGCGCCGTCTCGCCGGCGACGTCACCGTCGACACGAACGAGACGCGTTGGACGTTCACGCCGACCGAGCCATGGCGCGCGCGCGGCGCCTATCGCATCGCCATCGACACGGTGCTCGAGGACGTATCCGGCAACCAGGTGGGCCGGGCGTTCGAGGTCATGCCGCTCGATCGCGAGGCGCGGACACAGCCACAAAGCCGCGCGTATATCCCCTTCACGATTCGATGAAGACGCGCGGCGTTCCACTATTAATGGGGCAATGGGGCAATGACGGAGTTGACTCTCATTTTAGTTTAGTCTAAAGTGTTCGGGTGCTGGCCGCCTCGCCCGTCCTGCAGGCCATTGCGTCGCCGAGGCGCCGCGAAATCCTCCGCCTGATCTGGCGCGAGGAGCGCTCGGCCGGCGCGATCCACCGCGCCATGCCGGATGTCACGTTCGGGGCCGTGTCGCTGCAGCTCAAGGCGCTGGCTGAGGCCGGCCTGGTGGAGGCCCGCGTGGAGCACCGCCATCGCTACTACCGCGCTCGGCGGGACGCGCTCGGTCCGATGGGCCGGATGCTCGAAGGAATGTGGGGCGACGCGTTGTGGCGCCTCACGCTCAGAGCCGAACTCGAAGAGACGCGACGCGGCCCCCGCCCGACACGCGCCCGCAAACGCCGACAGGGGAGACCTTCATGACGCTGCCACACCGCCTCGACCGATCCGTGTTGATCCGGGCTTCCCGCGACACGGTGTTTCGCTTCTTTACCGACCCGGCGCGCTGGGCGTCCTGGTGGGGCAAGGGCTCCACGATCGAGCCGCGGCCCGGCGGCCGCATGCTCATCTGCTATCCGGGCGGCGTCCAGGTCTCGGGCGAGGTCACCGAGGTCGCCCCACCCGATCGCATCGTCTTCACCTACGGCTTTGTCGGCGGCAAGCCGATCGAACCCGGGTCCTCGCGCGTGACGATTCGGCTCGCGGCCGAAGGCGACGGTACGCGACTGTCACTCGTGCATGAATTCGCGGAGCCCGCGGTGCGCGACGAGCACGTGCAGGGCTGGCGCTATCAGCTCGCGCTCTTTGGCAACCTGGTCGCGAACGAGGTGCACGCCGGCGCGACGTCGATGGTCGACGGCTGGTTCGCCGCCTGGGCCGAGCCCGACGTCGCCGCGCGCGAGCGCACGCTCGTGGCCATCACCGTGCCGGAAGTGCGCTTCCGCGATCAGTACGGCCTGACCGACGGCTTGGAAGACCTCATGCCCCACATCACGGCCGCGCAGAAGTTCATGCCGGGTCTTCGCCTCACCCGCGCGGGCGACGTGCGCCACTGCCAGGGCACGGTGCTGTGCGACTGGAGGGCGACGTTGCCGGACGGCAAGGAGGTGGGGGCGGGAACCAACGTGTTCTCGCTCGGCCCGGACGGGCGGATCGAGGCGGTCACCGGATTCTGGGGGAAGCCGAAGCCGGCGTAAGATGCGCGGTTGTGGCGCCGGAGGTAGCCGCCTAACGGTTAGTGCAGCCGGAACTCCAGTTCGAGGAGGACCGTGACGGCCACCGCGTTGCCGTCGAGGGTTCCGGGCCGAAACACCCACTGCTGCGCGGCGATGAGCGCCTGCTCGTCGAGCTCGGCATCGAGCGACCGGATCACGCGTGCCTTCCCGACCGTGCCGCCAGCCTCCACGATGACTTGCACGATGACCACGCCCTGAATCTTCGCGCGCATCGCGGCCGAGGTGTACTTCGGCGCGATCCTTCTCACGACCGTTGGCGCTCGGACACCCGGCGCGTCCCCGGCGTACACATCTTTCGCGAAGTCATCGTCGGGTATGAGCGCCTTCCAGTCCTGCGGTGGCGGCGGAGGTGGTGGGGGCGGCGGTGGCGGTGGAGGGTTCTGAGTTGACGCGACCTTGCCCGCCGGTGGCGGCGGTGGAGGCGGCGGCGGCGGCGGAGGAGGTGGTGGCGGCGGGGGCTCTTGAAAGCTCGGCGGCGCGCCCGGCAATTCCGCCGGTGATGCGGACAGCAGCACGGGGCTCACCGCAGCCACAAACCAGATGACGAGCGCGGCTCCGACCGCGAGCAGAACAGTGGCACGTTTCGATAGCGACATGGGACCACTCCCTTTCCATTCAAGAACTCGTTCCACGCGGCGCTCGGCGCCGGCGCCGCGCGCCCTCGCGAGGTGCCACTCGGCGCGACGCGGCCGGGT
>JANOGJ010000099.1:0-4298 GCA_031405995.1 Acidobacteriota bacterium | reverse complement strand
CGGAACGAGTAGAGGAACGTCGGGCGGTTGAGGGTGTCGAGTTGGGAGCCGCGGAACTTCAGGCCAGCGGCCTTGCTCGTGTCGGTGGGCCACGGCGCGTTCGGATCGGTCAGGACCGCCAGCGCGGGGCCATGCGGAAAGACGACGACGTCGCGGCCGAGCGGCCGAACCTGCCCCATGCCCTGAACGCCCCAGTGGGGCGCGGCGTTGAGAAAGCGCCCGCGCCACAACAACGACAGCCGCATGTCCTCGGCGTCGAACGCCGCGTTGAGTTGCCCGGGATATCCGACGGCGATGGCGCGAAAGCCCGCTTCCCAGAGTTTGCCGCGGTACACGACGGCTTCGCCGCCGACGATGAGTTCCACGTTCTGCCGGTTCAGGCCTTCGGGGAACGTCGCGCGCGAACCGCCGGCCAGATAGGCCCAGATCGCAGCGAACTGGCGGTCGGTGTTACCTCCCAGGATCGCCGGCAGCGAACTCACGCCATCTGGCCAGAATGCCGGCATGAGGGTGCCGGGGTGGAAACGACCCGGGTCACGGAGAAACCGACGGAACCAGTCTTCGTTCAGCCGCTCTGTGGTGGTCACAAGGTCGATCAGGTGCATGGCGTACGCGGGCTGGCGATTGAAACGATGGCAGGCAATGCACGAGAGCCCGTCGGTGCCGACGAGCGCGCGGCCGGCATCCACTTGGACGCGTGGTGCATCCGGTGGCGCCGCGGCCGAGGAACGCACTGGCTCCGCACGCCGGTCGAGTGCGACGAACAGATCCCTGAGATGCCCGACGTTCGCCGTGCCGAACTGCGGCATCCGCGTGTTCAGATTGGGCCGCACGCTCGTGCCTTGAACAAGCACACGCTGGAGCCATGCGGGCGCCAGCCGATCGCCGACGCCGTCAAGGGTCGGCGGGAGGCGGCCCTCAGCCCCAAGGTCGTCACCGCTCGACGTGAAGAACGCATCGCGCTCCGGCGTCACCCCACCGACGCCGTCGCGCACGTGACACGCGGTGCAATTGAGCGATGCCACCGTGTGCATCAGCCGTTCCCGCGACGTGGGTGCGACAAGGTCAGCGCGCTGCAGTGACGTCACGGCCTGCCGCAGCGCGCCGCGCTCGGAGGTATCCAGGTGATAGTTCAGCGCCTCGCCGGTCGGCGATTCCGAAAGACATCCGCGAGTGATGTTCAGGGTGGAGAGCGAGGGCGGAACTTTGGGCGGCCTCCGCGCCTCGTGGCACGCGGCGCAGTTCAACTGCGCGTAGAGCGCGCGCCCGTTCGCCGCCTTGGCCGCATCAACCATGAACGCGGGCGGCGCGGCCACCAACTCAGGCGCACTCTGCAGACGCGACGCCGGGATCACCTGACGCGCGACGCCTGGACCCTCCCATTCCACTTTGAGTGCCGGTACCCCCGGCCCCCGCTGCACGTAGTCGACCGTCAGCACGTGCAGACCCGCGGTCAGGCGCAGCGTGGTCTTCGCATCGACGCTCTCGCGCTGCCAACTGTCCCCGCCCAGGAGCCATCGCTCGCGGACTGAAAGCCGGCTCGCCCCCGTGGCGGCGAGATAAAAGGTGTAGTCGCCTGGCTCGTCGATCCGAAGCCAGCCCGAAAAACGCAGCGCATAACCGCGCGCGGTGCCCATGGCGTCGAGCGTGAAGCCGGGTGCCGGCCCGGTGCGCGAGAGTTCTGCGGAGTCGAGCTCCTCGAACGAGCGGATTCGTCCACGGTACTGCGCCACTTCGAGCGGAGCGGGCGCCTGGGTTCCGCGCAGGAGGTAATGGGCGATGTCCGCCGCCTCGGCGTCGGTTAGTGGCACGGCCGGCATCCGGCCTGACGGCCGTGACGCCAAGGGATCGCGTAGGAAGCGCTGTAGTCCCTCGAATGACCATTTCTCCACGATGCGAGGGAACGGTGAGGCCGGCATCGTGGTCTGCGCCGTGTTCTGTGGCGCATGACACGCCACGCAGCCGACGCGGTGATACAGACTCTCCCCGCGCGCCACGGCCGCCCTGTCCGGCATGGCGCGACTGAACTCCAGGGGTGCGAGCGACGCCAGATAGTGGGTCAACGCCTCGGCTGCCGCCGCCCGCTCCGCCGCCGGCCTGGCCTGAAGCACGTCCGGCATCGTCGTGCCGGGCATCACTTCTTGCGGTGCGGTCAGGTAGCGCTGCATCCACGCGCCACTCGCGCGATTCCCGATTCCCGCCAGCCGAGGCGCCAGCTTCGGCGACAACCACGGCGCCTGCCGGGCCGAGGGCGCGTGACAAGCGGTGCAGCCCAACTCGCCCAGCAGCACGCGGCCCACCGCTGCGCCTTGCGCGGCCTCCTGCGGAGCCGCAGCAGAGACCGTCATTCGTGTCGCCGTCATGGCGGGCATCAACAGCAGGACGATGGTGCAAGGCACCAGCACAAGCACTCTGGACGCGAGCATGGCGGCATTCTACAGGAGCAGCTAGCGCCCGCCGAGCGCGTACACGGCGTGTTCGGTGCGCACGAACACGGTGTCGGAAGCCAGGGCCGGCGTGGCCAGGATCGTTTCGTTCATCGAGTTCGTGGCCACGATCTCGAAGTCGCGCCCCGCGCGAATCGTGAAGATGTCCCCCTCTTCGCTGGTGACGTAGATCCGGCCGTCGGCCGCAATCGGGGAGGCCGAGTAGCCGCCGGGCGCGATTCGCTGCTGATAGATCTGCCGGCCCGTGCGCGGTTCGAATGCCGTCAGCACGCCGCGGGTCGACAACACGTAAAGAATGCCCCGATAGAGGAGTGGCGTCGCCATGTACGGGCCATCGCGCAGGTTGCTCCACGCGATCGCGTCGCTTCGGGTGGCGCCGTCCTTGAGCGTCAAGTCGCCGCGAGAGCCCGGCACCACGGCGTAGATCGGCTTGATGGGGTTGTATCCGTTGGCCACGAAGAACAGGCCCTCGCCGGCGATCGGCGTGGGCGTGGTGTTCGTCGTGCTGGGACCCAGGCGCCACAGCTCCTTCCCGGTCGCCGGATCGTACCCCTGGATGTACGGGGCGGCGTTGACGACCAACTCCGCGTGGTCGCCGCTTTCGAGGATCGCCGGCGTGGACCACGAGGGATTCGCGTCCCGCGCCGTGCGCCAGACTTCGCGCCCCGAGGCCACGTCGAGGGCACTCATGTAGCCGCCCTCGAGCGAGTCGCAGAGCACGATCACCAGACCCCGATAGAGCACGGGTGAGCTGGCCGTGCCCCACGTGTACTCAGGGTTATTGTGCTTCCCGGCATGAATGACGCCGAGACTTTTCTTCCACACGAGGTTGCCCTTGACGTCGTAGCAGTAGACGCCTTCGGATCCGAACATCACGACCACGTATCGCCCGTCGGTCACCGGAGTGGCCGACGCGTAGCTGTTGTGCGGATGGCGAGGAATCGTCGGGGCACCTTCGTGCGCCAGGCGATCCCACACGACCCGCCCGGTCCGACGATCGAGCGCGTAGACGCGCCACTGGTGCGTGGCCTTGTCGGTCCGAAAATCCTGTTCTCCCTTGAGCACCGGCTCGAATACGGAATTCGGGTCGCTGCTGATCGCCGACGTGACAAACAGCAGATCGCCAAAGATCACCGGACTCGAATGCCCGAGCCCAGGCACGGGCGTTTTCCAGATGACGCCCCGGCCGGTTTTCAGGTCCCAGCTCACCGGTGGATGCTGATCGTCGGCGACGCCCAGGCCCTGCGGGCCGCGAAATTGGGGCCAATTCTGCGCGGACAACATGGCGCCGGCGGCGAGAGCGCACACCCCGTGCAGCAGGACACTCACACGCCGGGTCGGTCTGATCAAGATGCGCTCTTCGGGCACGGTGTTGGCACGCGGGAGTATAGCCCGGCGCCACGGCGCCGCTGATGGAACGCGAGTCGCCGTTTGCCTCACTGACATGGCGCGCGGTGGGCCCGCGCCTGCAGGGCGGACGCATCGAGACCATCACGCTCGCACGCGTCGCTCAGCCGCCGTACTTCCTGAGGATCTGCAGGATCCCGTCCTTCTTCATCAGCGTCTCGATCTCGGCCACGGTCCGCGGCACGCCGAGCGACAACACCTCGTGCCCGCTGTCGGTGATCGCGACCGTATCCTCGATGCGGATCCCAATCTGCTCGTCGAGCCTGAAGAGCTGGATGTCGCAGGCGAACACGAAGCCGGGCTGCAGCACCTCGTCCGCGCCGCCGAACGTGCCCATCACGTCATGCGTCGCGAGCCCGATGGAGTGGTTGTAGCCGCCCAGGCGGACGATGCCGCTGAAATCCCGCGCGAAGGCGTCGAGGCCCTTCGCCTTGAGCATGGCAT
>JANOGJ010000096.1:0-4699 GCA_031405995.1 Acidobacteriota bacterium | reverse complement strand
CTTCCCGTCCTGGTCCGTCAACCGGAAACCGATCCGCGTGCCGGTCCAGTCCGCGTCGGCTGTCGTCAGCTCCAGTTCGAACTCGGCGTCCTGGACCGCGCGCGTGACGCGCGCGCGCCAGTGGTACTCGGGCCCGAAGCCGAGCTGGTACTCGCTCCCTTCGGCGGGTGTGCCCGACGCCGTCTTCATCCACCAGGCGTCGAGTCCGGCGGGCGAGCTCACGGCGTCGAAGACCCGCCGCCGGGTCGCGTTGATCGGCAGTTCCTGAAAGACGTCGGCCATGTCACCGAACCTTGGCGCTATTGCATTGAATGGAGAGCGACGCGGTTGCCTTCGGTGTCCTCGAAGTGCGCGATGAACCCGAACTCGCCGATGCTCATCTTGGGCACGACGGTCTTGCCTCCGCGGCCCTGGGACTTGGCGAGCGTCGCTTCGATGTCCGGAACGGAAAAATAGACCACGGTGCCCGCGTACGACGGCGTGTAGCCGTCGGTCTTGATCAGCGCGCCGCCTGCGCCCGGGCTGGCGGGTTCCGCGGGGAACATCGCCATGATCGCGGGTCCCATCTCCATCAGGTGGAGCGGGATGCCGAAGACGTGCTCATAAAATGCCTTCGCGCGCGGCATGTCGGTGACGGGAATCTCGAACCAGCCCACAGCGTTTGGTTGATCGGCCATGCGCGGCATCATATGCGCGGCGCGGTACGGCGAATTGTAAAAACGCGACGCATGGTCGAATTCGGGCATGATGACGATGATGAAGCGAGTCGTCGTGCACGATCGCATGCAGCACGGCTACGTGTACGTCCGCAGCGAGCCGGCCGGCCGCAACTTCTCGCCCGGGTTCACGCCCGACCTCACGCCAAAGCAGATGCTCGCGCTCGGCGTGTTTGGCGGGCGGTACCTCACCGACTGCCGCGATGAATTCCCGCGGAGCTGGTTCACGCGCGCGAAGCTGTGCGCGACGCGTCACGACCCGCGGCTGAACTGTTTCGGCGTCAACGCCTCGCAAACGCTCGCCGAATGGCGCCGGAGCGGCTGGATCCATCCGCAGGATCCGCGCGGGTGGTTTCAGTGGTACTGCAGGTACTACTTGGGCCGCCGGACGCGCGACGACGCGAGGCAGATCCGCCGGTGGCGGGCGATTCGTCGTCACGTGACGGCCATCCGGAAGAACTGCGAGCCCCGCGACCTCGAGTGCCGGCGCCGTCAGCGCCAGGCCGCCCTGCACTGGGCCTACGACAGCCGAAAGATCTAGCGCCCGCCGACCGCTGCCGCGATCGCGGCCCGGTTCGACAGTCCCGTCTTCACCAGGACGCGATGGCTGGCGTCGAGGTCGATTCGCCACTGCCCGGGCAGCGCCTCACTGCCGAGCGCGACCAGGTCGCGCATCGGCATGCGCGTTTGTTTCCGCGCGAGCCGCTGCACCAGGCGGCGGAGCCTCGCGAGCGACGCGCGATCGAATTGCGGAATGCCCGGCACGTGTCTCCCGTCCTATCCAAAGATGGATTGTAGCGTTCGCCTCCGCGGCCATACAATGCGCGCTCCTCGAGGTGAATGATGCGAAATGTCGTCCTTCTGCTGTGCGTGTGGCCTCTTTCGATCAGCGCCGCGGTTTCATCGCGGCAAAGCGCCGCCCCGACCGATCCGAAGGCGGTGGTGGAGGCCTTCTTTGCCGCGCACACGCGAGGTGACGTGGCCGCGATGGAGGCGATGTACACGCCCGCCGCCACCGTCACGTTCACGGCGCCAGGGCCCGGCGGCGCCCTGTCGGTGATGTCGCTGGCGGTCAAGCAGTATCTCGGCTGGTTTCAGGGCCAGTTCGCCTCCCGTCAAGCCATGAGATTCGTCGTCGGCCAGACGGTCGTGCACTCGCAAGGCGGTCTCGCCGTCGCGTGGATTCCCTTGCAGGTCCACGAGACGATGAAGGACGGCTCACGGAAGGACGTGCGTGCGGTCGCATCGCTCCATCTGTTTCGCGACGCCGGGGTGTGGAAAATCACGGCGCACGCCTGGCAGCCCCTGGCCGATTGACATGCGCACGTGCCTCGAGCTCTTCGAGGAGGACGGCGTCTACGTTGAGCCGTTCTCCGGGAGCGCGAAGACCCATCGGGGCCGCGCGGCGATCGGCGAGAGTTTCCGCGTCAACTGGAAGCAGAAGCCGCCGAATTTCCGCATCGAGATGGGGTCAATCGACGTGAGCGGATCGAATGTCCGCGCCGAGTGGCAGTGCACGTCGGACGGGCTCGAAGGCTGGATGCGCGGCGTGGATACTCTCGAAATCCGCAACGGTCTCATCGCCCGGCTCGAGGTGCGCGTGACCGAGATGCCCGGACAAGCGCCTCCTTCTCCTTCCTCGTCCAACGCTTGATCTGATGCTCGCGCGTGAGTGCCGCACCCCGCGACGCGCACTCTTCCGAGTAGATCAGTCGAACCGGCCGGCGTCCGGACGTGTAGCGCGCGCCGCGGCCGGCGTTGTGCGCCTTCGCGCGCTGCGCCGGGTCACGCGCGTAGCCGGTGTAGAGCGTCCCGTCTCCGCAGCGGACGATGTAGACGAAGTGCACGACGCAAATATAGCCCGCCAGTCCGCGAAGCTACGCCGAGCTTGGCGCTCGGAGTAGACCATGGATACGGGTCCTCGCCGCGCCGTGAACGTCGCGCCTTCGCCGCGATGGTGGCGCTCCAGGCGCGCGTCGAGATTGTCGGTGTGGCCGATGTATAGGGAATCATCAGCGCAGCGCAGGATGTAGACGAAATACTCCGTCTGACGACGATGCCATCGTCATGAGAGCGGAGCAAGGGCCTGCCCCGAGCGGACTGGAGGGCCCCTCGACTCGCTCCCTGCAGTCGCTCGCTCAGGGCATTCGACTCGCCTTGGAGACGAGGCCTGCCATGAGCGAGCCTCGCCCGTCAGGGCGAGGCGAGTCGAATGGAGGAGGCGGGAGTCGAACCCGCGTCCGAAAGGCCTGTCACCGCAGGACTCTACGTGCGTAGCCGGGCTTCATGGTTCGCAGCCGACATCAAGGCTCGGCGAAAGCGCCGGCCGCTAGTCCGTGGTGTCTCGCGCGGCGTTATCGGACGCTCCGCCGCGCCAGCCTACTGAATGGCGCTCGTCCCCAGCCCGCAGGCTGACCAGGGCGAACGTCGCGGACCTAGTTAGGCCGCGAGCGCAAGCTGCGTGTTCGCAGTTACGTGTTTTGTCCACCGGTTTAACGAGCGAGATGAACAAGCTCGGCACGCATCCCACAGTCCCTTGCCCCCGTCGAAGCCGTGTCGCCCCCACAGAGAGTCTGGTTCCGCGAACCGCGGGGCTCAAGCCCGGCGGTCACGTCTATTGTGCCGCTTCTGGAGCGGTTCCGCCACCTAACCGATAAGGGATAATGACGAAGAATGTCTTCTCCCCCAAACCCACGCGTGAAGGAAGCCGTTGACCGGTTTGTGGCGCGCGTGCGGCACAACCTCGACGTCCACATGGAGATTCTGGCGTCGGACCTCGTCCGCGCGGCTCAGGAGGACATCGCGAGCCACGTAGCCGCCGCCGATCGACAGGCGGCCGAGATCGTGCCCGCCGCGGGACCGAACGCGGAGGCGCGGCTGGACCTGCTCGCGACGCTTGTGGGCGCCATGCGGCTCCTCGACGAAGCCTCCTCGCTCAGAGCCATTCTCAGCGCGCTCGCCCGAGGCGTGTCCGCCGAGGCGTCGCGCACCGCCGTCATGCTCGTGGACGGCGACACGGTGCGCAGCTTCGCCGACTTCGGCTACGCGGTCGGCCCGCGGCCGGCCGACGTGCCCGTCGACAGCTTCAGCGCGCTGAGCCGCGCCGTCAACGAACGGCAACGCATCGCGTTGTCGTCGGTCGCCGCTTCGTTCTCGGGCGACGTCCCGGCGTTCCTGCGGCCCGCTACCGGACACTCAGGTCTCGTCATCCCGGTTGTCGTCGGCGGCAATGTCGTATCGCTTGTGTACGCCGAAGGTCCGGATCGCCACTCGTCTCCGAGCGCGTCGGTCTGGATCGAAGCGATCGAGTTGCTGGTGCGCCACGCGTCGTCGCGGCTCGAGAACGTGACGTCCCGAAGGACCGTGGAAGTGCTCACGACTCCGAGTTGAAGGTGCGACAACTGATGATGGCGGTGTCAGGACGTTCCACGCTTCGTGCCCTCGCGGCGGTCGGCGTCGCCCTGGTGTGCCTCGCGTGGGCGCAGCCGTCATCCAACGTCGGCCGCGCGGCCGACGCCGTCACGGTCCCGGAGGGCGTGCTCTGGCTGGCGCCGAGCGCCGAGGAAGCCGCGTCCCGCTCGTCGCTCGCGCGGGCCGTGACCGACCTGGCCAACGGCCGGGCCGCGGCCGCGCTGCCGGTCTTCGAGAACGCCGCGGCCGATCCGGTTCTCGGCGGATATGCGACGTTGTTTGCGGGCCGCGCCCAGTTCGCCTTGGGTCGGCCGGCTGATGCGGCGACCTCTTCGCGCCAGCTCCTCGCTGCCGGCACCACCGGCCACTTGGCGGAGGCCGCCCAACTGCTGCTGGCTGATGCGGTCGAGACGGCCGGAGACTGGGTCGCGTCGGTCGCCGCGCTGCGCGGACTGGTAGCCGGACGGTCCGTTGCGGCTCATTGGCTTCGCCTGGCCCGGGCCGCCGAGAATGCCGGCGAGACGGCTGTCGCCCTCGAGGCCTACTCCCGCGTGCACTACGACCACGCGCTG
>JANOGJ010000091.1:0-4773 GCA_031405995.1 Acidobacteriota bacterium | reverse complement strand
TGGGCGCTGGCGCTGGCCGCGCGCCATGCCGGCGTGCTGCTGCCCTGGGTGCTCGGGCTGCAGGGCTCAGGCAAGACCACCACGTCGGCCAAGCTGGCGCGGTGGGTGGAGAAGCAGGGCCGGCATCCGCTGCTCGTCTCGACCGACGTGCGGCGCCCGGCGGCGATCCAGCAGCTCTCCCTGCTGGCCGGCCAGCTGAGCGTCCGGGTGCATGACCCCGAGGGCGAGCTGGACCCGGTCGCGCGGGCGGCCGGCGCGCTCGCGTCGTGCAAGACGCTCGGCTTCGACACGCTCATCGTCGACACGGCAGGACGCCTGCATATCGACGACGAGCTGATGGGGGAGCTGGACGCGATCAAGGCGGCGGTGCAGCCGACGGATCTGCTGTTTGTCGCGGATGCGATGACCGGGCAGGACGCGGTGAAGAGCGCCGGCGAGTTCAACGCCCGGGTCGGCGTGACGGGCGTCGTGCTCACGAAGCTCGACGGCGACGCGCGCGGCGGCGCGGCGCTCTCGGTCGTGGGCGTCGTCGGCGTGCCGATCGCGTTCGTGGGCGTCGGCGAGCGGCTGCAGGATCTGGAGCCGTTTCACGCCGACCGGCTCGTGTCGCGGCTGCTCGGCATGGGCGACGTGTTGTCGCTCATCGAGCGGGCCGAGGAGGCGATCGACGAGTCCGAGCGCGCGAAGCTGGCCGAGAAGACGCGGCTCGACGACTTCACGCTCGAGGCGTTTCGCGACCAGTTGCGGACGCTCCGAAAGATGGGGCCGATCGAGCAGGTGCTGGGGATGATTCCGGGGCTGGGCGCGCTGAAGAGCGCGGCCGGGGCCCAGGGTGAGGTGGACGAGGGGCAGCTCCGGCGGGTCGAGGCGATCATCAACTCGATGACGCCCGGCGAGCGCCGCAATCATGCGATCATCAGCGGCAGCCGCCGCAAGCGGATCGCGCGGGGCAGTGGCACCACCGTCGAGGAAGTGAACCGCATGCTCAAGCAATTCCTGGAGATGCGGCGGATGTTCAAGGCCGTGGGCGGCATGCAGGGCGGCGGCCGCAAGGGCCGGCAGCGATTGATGGGGATGTTGAAAGGACGACAGAGGTAACCGAGATGGTAGTGATCAGATTACGTCGTGCGGGTTCCAAGAACCGCGCCTTCTTTCGCGTGGTGGTGACCGAGAGCGCGCGGGCGCGCGAAGGGCGCTTTGTCGAAGTGCTCGGCCACTACAACCCGCGAACCAAGCCCGAGCGGCTGGAGATCAACCGCGAGCGCCTGGCGCACTGGCTGAAGGCCGGCGCGCAGCCGTCCGACACGGTGCGCACGCTGGTCGATCGGCTGCCGCCGGTGGCGGCCGCCGCGGCGGCGACCGCGTCGTGAGCCGCGCCCGCAACGTCGTCGAGGTCGTCGCGCGCGCCCTCGCGGCCCGGCCCGAGGACGTGCGCGTGACGGAGACCGATCGCCGGGGCACCACCGTCGTCGAGTTGACGATGGCGCCGGGCGAGCTGGGCCGGGTGATCGGCCGGCAGGGCCGGACCGCGGCCGCCGTCCGCACGCTGGCCGCGGCGGCGGGAGACCTGGACGGGCATCGCGTGTCGGTGGATTTCCGGGACGAGTGACCGGGCCGGTCTGGGATGACATGGTGACGGTCGGCCGCATCGTGCGGCCGCACGGCAACAAGGGACAGGTCGTCGTCGCCGGCGAAACGGATTTCGGCGATGAGCGGTTTCGAGTGGGCGCGACGGTGTGGTGGTTGCGGGCCGGAACGCCCGAGCCGGTGACGATCACGGACGGCCGCCCGCACGACGGCCGGTGGGTGATCGGGCTCGAGGGCGTGCGGTCGATCGACGCCGCCGACGCGCTGCGGGACTGGGAACTGCGCGTGCCGGCCGCGACGCTTCGCCCGCTGGGTCCGCAGGCCTACTACGTGCATGAGCTGGCCGGATGCCGCGTCGAGACCGCGGACGGCAGGAAGGTCGGCACGGTCGATCGCGTGGACTTCCGCTCCGGCACGCCGATCCTCGTGGTCCTTGCCGGCGCCGGACGCGAAGTGCTCGTGCCGATGGCCGAGGAGATTTGCCGGCGGATTGACGTGTCGGCCAAGGTCATCGTGATCGATCCGCCGGAGGGGCTGATTGAGTTGAATGATCGCTGACATCATCACGATTTTTCCGCGCCTGGTCGAGGCCGCGCTGTCGGAAGGCGTGGTCGGGCGGGCGCGGGAGTCGGGCGCGGTGGAGATCAAGGTGCGCGACCTCCGCGAGTTCACGGACGACCGGCACCGCACGGTGGACGATGTGCCGTACGGCGGCGGGCCCGGCATGGTGATGAAGCCGGAGCCCTTTTTTCGGGCGATCGAGGCGGTCACGGCCGAGCGCGGCGCGCCCGACGCGGTCGTGCTGATGACGCCGCAGGGGCGCCGGTTCACCCACGCGGAGGCGGAACGCCTCAGCCGGATGGACCGCGTGGTGGTGTTGTGCGGGCGGTACGAGGGCGTGGACGAGCGGATCACGACCGCCCTCGTCACCGACGAACTCTCGATCGGCGACTACGTCCTTACGGGCGGGGAGCTGCCGGCCCTGGTCGTCGTCGACGCGGTCGTGCGGCTGGTGCCCGGCGTCGTCGGGGACGCGGCGTCGGTCGCGGAGGATTCGTTCGCGCGGGGGCTGCTCGATCACCCGCACTACACGCGGCCCGCCGAGTGTCGGGGGCTGGCGGTGCCCGACGTGCTCGTGTCGGGCCACCACGGGGCGATCGAGCGCTGGCGTTGCCGCGAGCGGGTGCGGCGGACGCGGGAGCGGCGGCCGGATTTGATCGCCGTCGCCCGGCTGACCGCCGAGGAACAGCAGGAATGGGACGCGCAGATCGCGCGGGAGAAGGAGTGAGGCGACATGAAGGGCATTGAAACAGTCGAGCAGGCGCACCTGACGAAGCGTCCGTTGATGCGGTCGGGTGACACGGTCCGCGTCCACGTGAAGGTGCGCGAGGGCGAGAAAGAGCGCATCCAGATTTTCGAGGGCATGGTCATCGGCCAGCACAGCGGTGGCACGAATGCCACCTTCACGGTGCGGAAGGTCTCGTTCGGCCAGGGTGTCGAGCGCATCTTCCCGTTGCATTCGCCGACGATCGACAAGATCGAAGTGATCCGCGGCGCCAAGGTGCGCCGCGCCAAGCTGTACTTCCTGCGCGACCTCAAGGGCAAGGCGGCGCGCATGAAGGAACAGAAGCGCACCGTCTAACGGCGCGGACCTCGGACTCGTCATGTCCCGCCCCAGAGCCTCCCGCACTCTGGAGAACGCCGTGCGACGCCTGGGCTTTGTCCACGTCGCGGGCGTGGACGAGGTCGGGCGCGGCTGCCTGGCGGGTCCCGTCGTCGCGGCGGCCGTCGTCCTGCGCGAAGACCAGTACGTGCCGGGCGTGGCCGATTCCAAGGTCCTGTCGGCCGAGGAGCGGGAAGCGCTGCTCGATCCGATCATCGCCGCGTCGATCGCCTGGGCCGTCTCCGTCGTCGACGCGGCCGAGATCGACCGGGTGAATATCCACCGCGCGTCGCTGATGGCGATGCGCCAGGCCGTGATGGCGCTCATCCCCCTGCCCGGCTTCGTCCTGGTCGACGGTTTTCGCATTCCGGACCTCGTGATTCCCCAGCGCAACGTCATCGGCGGCGACCGGCGGTCCACGGCGATTGCCGCGGCGTCGATCGTCGCCAAGGTCACGCGGGATCGGATGATGTCGACGCTGCACGCCGAGGACCCGCGCTACGGGTTCGACCGCCACAAGGGCTACGCGACGCGCGAGCATCTCGACGCCGTCGGCCGTTTCGGCTACTCCGCCGTGCACCGCCGGACGTTCCGGCCGCCCTCGCTGTTCGACCGTCTGACCGAGGACACCGGTCAGGAGGGGAGCGCGCCATCGGGTTCGTAACTCGTCTCCTGCTGGCGATCTACCTCGTCGAGGCGGGCCTGCTGCTGGTCGTGGCGCCCTGGACGTCGTTCTGGGATCGAAACTATTTCGCCGACCTGTGGCCGTGGCTCCGGGTGTGGCTGCCGAGCGCCGTCCTGCGCGCCGGCGTGTCGGCGGTCGGTGTCTACACGGCGTTCGCGGGCATGCGGGAGTTCAGCGTCGCGATGGTCTGGCGGGCGCGCGCGAAGCTCGCCGGGTCTGAACGCCGGCCGGAGTCATGAGCCGCTGGCCCGTGCCGTGTGTCTGTCTCGTCACGGATCGCCGCCGGCTCAGCCCGCTGGCGCGCACCGCGGCGGACGAACTGCGCGCGCTCGAGGCGTTCCTCGATCGCGCGATCGACGCCGGCGTGGACGCGGTGCAGATCCGCGAACGCGACCTTGAGGCGCGCGACCTCGCCGCGCTCGCCGTCCGCGTGGCCGCCCGGGCGCGCGGCCGCGCGCTGGTGCTCGTGAACGACCGCGCGGACGTGGCGATCGCGGCGGGGATCGACGGCGTGCACCTGCGCGCCGCCGGCGCGCCGACCGGCGACGTGAAGCGGCTCGGGCCGCACGGCTGGATTGTCGGCCGATCGGTCCACGGGGCCGAGGAGGCCGGCGGCGAGATCGAGGCGGACTACGTCCTCTTCGGGACCGTCTTTGAGAGCGGGTCGAAGGCGGCCGGCGCGCTGCTGGCCGGCCTCGAGGGCCTGCGCGCGGCGGCCGGCGCGAGTCATTCGCCGGTGGTCGCTATTGGCGGCATCACGCCTGAACGCGCCACGCAGGCCGTGGCGGCGGGCGCCAGGGGCGTCGCCGCGATTGGCGTGTTCCTGCCACCTGGCCTC
>JANOGJ010000076.1:0-3816 GCA_031405995.1 Acidobacteriota bacterium | reverse complement strand
CGCCGTGTCGGTGATGCCCTTGCCGACCCAGGCCTCGTTGCGGCCGTAGAGGAACGCCGTGCCCTTCAACTGGTTCGACCCGCTCTTGGTGACCGCGTTGATGCCGCCGCCCGAAAACCCGCTCTGCCGGATGTCGTAGGGCGACACCACCAACTGGATTTCCTGAATCGCGTCCAGACTGATCGGCTGGGTGCCCGCGTTGCCGCCCGGCACGCCCGCGCCCGACCCCAGGCCGAACAGGTCGTTCAGCACCGCGCCGTCGACCTGGAGGCTGTTGTACCGCTGGCTGCGCCCCGCCACCGCCGCCGCCGGCGTGTCCTCGTTCAGCCCCTGCGGGTTGAAGTACATGTTGGTGCGCGCGATGTCCGTGATGCTGCGCGAGATCGTCGGCAGCATCTCCTTCACCATGTTGTTGATGTTCGCGCCCGCGCCCGCCCGCGTGACGTCGATCGGCGGCGTCGAGACCGACACCGTCACGGTCTCCGACAGCCGCGCCAGCTCGAGCTTGAAGCTGAGCACCCGCTCCTCGCCGAGCGCGACGACGACATCGCTCTGCTCGGAGTCCTTGAAGCTCGGCATCGTGATCTTCACCTTGTAGGTGCCGATGCGGATGTTGAGGATGGAGAACCGGCCGTCGGCCTGCGTCATCGCCGTATAGCTGGTGCCGGTCGACGTGTGGATGGCGGTCGCCGTCGCGCCGGGCAGGCGTCCGCCCTGCTGGTCTTCGACCACGCCGGTGATGTTGCCGGTCGTGATCGTCTGGGCCGCAGCCGGGGCGGCGGTCGCGAGCAGGCACACGGCCGCCGCGAGTGGGAACAGAAAGGTCGCCAAGCGCTTCATGAGCGTGTCACTCCAGGGAAGGCCGGAAAACGAGGGGCCGTCAAATCGCGCGCAGTATAGCAGTACGGTTGTAACTACCGTTTGGTCTTCTTGAGCGTGTATTCCTTCATGAACTGCAGTTCCCGGACCTCGGGGCGATCGGCCACCTTGATCTCAATCCGCCGGCGGACGTGCAGCGGGTCGGGGTTGTTCGACACGTACCCGAGGATGTAGTAATCGCTCATCTCGTTGTCGATCTGCCGCAAACCCGGCTTGGGGTTGTTCTGGTTGCAGATGCAGAAGCCGCCGGTCTCGTCCCCCAGCACCATCAGCGAGCTGATCGAGTTGCGGGTGAAGCTCATCCACTCCTGCGTCGAGATCTGCTGGTTGATGTCCGCGATCCCGGAGACGAGGCCGCGCGGGTCCATCGTATAAAAGGTGGTGTTGGTGCGGCGCGCGGCGCGCACCAGTTCGGCGATGTCCGCGATGAGGTCCGACTCGAGGAACTGCTGGCCGTTCCGCTCGAAGGGGTTGGAGTAATTCGGGTCGTTCAACTCCTTGCCCGGGGCCTCGCCGCCCACCCCCTCAGGCTTGGTGGAGTACTTGGCCTGCTCTTCCCGGTAGCGCGAGTCCTTGAACGGGTTGAGGTCGTAGCCGCTGCTCACATAGATCAGCGCCTTGCGGCGGTTGGTGACCTTCGAGAGCTGGGCGAGCAGGTCGTAGACCGTCGAGAACGCGACGTGCACCTGATGGCGCAGCCCCGACGGCCCTTGCGTCGTATTCAACGCCTTGATGATCTCGTCGGGCGTCATCGCCGCGCCCATCGTCTTCTCGATCGCCTCGTTGAACCGCCGGTGCTTGTAGTCGTAGCCGACTTCGCCCTGGATCGAGGAGTACCCGCTCGACACGAACCCGACCATGTCGTTCTCGTGGATAAGCGTGTCGCGGATGTCCTTCAGCCACTGCCGGACCCTCGGGGTGTCGGCCGGCTGCAGGTGGAAGTCGTCGATGAAGATAATGAAGATGCGGCCCGAGACGTCGGCCGGTGGCGCTCTCGGCGGCAGGATCAGGCCCTCGCTGCGGACCTTCGGCGCGGCCATCGTCATCTCGGCCATCGCCCGGCCCCCGACGAACAAATAGAACGTCTGGAGCGTCTGCGGAACCCCGTCCTCGAGGATCTGGAAGTCCTTCGCGGTCAGGCTCGGAATGAACTTATGGTCTTTGTCCCAGACGCGAACGTCTGTGGTGATGAGCTCAGTCGTCGCCGTGAAGACCGGTTTCTGTTGAGTCGGTGGGGGTGTCTTCGCCGTCGTGGCCACCGCCACCGTCGCCGCGAGCACCGGAATCAGGATCCGGCCAATCCACGTGCGTTGTTTCTGGACCTGCATGGCTGGAATCATCCTCACCCATTATGCCAGAGGCCTGCGGTTCAACCGGGCTGGCGGGCCCGGCTGGGCCCGTTTGCCCCCGGCGGCGGCCGCCCCGCCGGCCACGTCTCCGGCCGGGGACTTCCACGGCAATCGCGCCCCAATCGGCGCTGATGGACGGCACGGCGGCACGAACCGCGGCCTCATCCGACCAGTCGTCCGGATTCAGGCGCCGGGCGCGTTCGAGCAGCCGGTCGCGGTCCTCGGGCGTGCGCGCGCGCCGGGTGATGCGGTCCAGGAGATCAACGTAACGCCGGCGCAACGCCGCGGTCTCGGCGACGCCCACCGTCTTGCTCAGCACCGAGCCGTCGTCGACCAGCGGGACCGCCGCGACCACCGGCGCCGGCCGTGCTGGCGCGGACGAGGGACGAGGCGGCGCGGACCGGGGCGGCGCGGACCGCGGGGGGCCGGACCGCGGCGGCCCGGACCGTGACGGACCGGACCGCGATCGCTGCGGGCGCTCCTGCATGTCCACGCGCGCGGCCGCGCGCTCCCGCGTCAACGCCTGCCAGTCGAAGCTCAGGTCCGGGTGCGTGTGTTCGAGCGCCTCCATCACCTCCGCGTCGAGTGGCTGGCGGCCCACGACGATGTGTGCCGGCGAGCGGAACATGTAGAGCACGCGCGTCCGGTGCGGCTCCTGTGGCATGGGCCGGTACGCGTGCATCACGTACAGACTGTCGTAGCCGCGCTTGTCGCGCATGTGGCGGATGAAGGGCACGCGGGTCTACCTCTTCCGCGCGGCGGGTTTCGAGGGGCGGGTGGCCTTCGCCCCCGCCTTCGCCGCCTTCAGCGCGGGCTTCGGCGAGCTGGCCGGCTTCGCCGGCTTACTTGCGACCGCCATCGGCGGCTTCGTCGTCGGGACGGGCTTCGGTCTCGGGGCGGACCGGGCGGTCGCGGCCGCCGCGTCGTGGTGCATGCGGACGAGGTCGAACCCCTCAGCTGCCGGCCGGTAGGTCCAGATCTCCGTGACCCGCGCGCGGTTGGCCTCACATAGGCGGCGCGTCGCGTCAAAGACGTGCACGGGCACGTAGAGGTGAAAGGGCACGCGGGCGCGTGCGAAGTGCACCCACTGCGCCATGGCTTCGAGGTTGTTCACCGACTCGCCGCTCTCGACCTCGACCAGCCCCCCGAGCTTCTTGCCGGCCGTCAGCACGAGGTCGGGGTAGAACATCGCCGTCCCGAGCTTGACGGGCGACGTGAGCTGGTCGCCGACGTTGGCGGCGACCTCGAACTTACGCTTGTACTTGGTGACCAGAAACCGGATCAGACGGTCGTGTTCGAGCTGCTCCCGCACCGGTCGGACGAAAATCGGGGACAAACGGCCTCCCGCGCCGCTAATCCTAGCATTCTTTGAGGGTTCGGGCCCCGGGCAGCGGTGCCATAATCGTGGACGTGGCCCGAATTCTCATCATCGATGATGACGAAGTGGTCGGCATCACCCTGGCCCGCATGCTCGAACTCGAGCACCACCTGGTCAGCCGGGCGCTCACGCAGGTGCTGAGCCGCAGCGTCGGCGACATGTATCTGGGCGCGATCGGGCCCTCGATCCTGCAGACCCTGCTGTTCCTGG
>JANOGJ010000067.1:0-11833 GCA_031405995.1 Acidobacteriota bacterium | reverse complement strand
TGGTGCCGACCCAGGCGGACGCCGACGTGCCGATGGGACGGATTCCCCTCGCGGGCGAGATGACGTACCGCTTCGATTCCGGGGCGCTGGATTTTTCAGACAGCTGGGCCGCGACGCCTCGGACCTTTACGACGTTCACCGGCAGGGCGCTCGGCGGTCCCGCCAAGATGACGTTCCACGTCACCAGTCACGACTGGCAGGAGAGCGACCGGCTGTTCGTCGCCATCATGAACGAGTTCAGCGCGTCGCCGACGTCGGCCATTCCCGTGAGCGGCCGCGGGACGTTCGACGGCACGCTGACGGAGTCCTTCCGATCGCCCCGCATCGTCGGCCGCTTCGACGGCGACGCCATGGCCGCCTGGGCCGTGGTCTGGGGACGCGCCGGGGGCGACCTCGCCATCGAGAACGGGTTCATGGACATCGCGAACGGCGTGATCTCGAACGGCGCCGCCGGGACGATCCGGACGTCGGGCCGCTACGCGCTGGGTTTTCGGGGCGGCGAGGAAATGAAGGCCCGCGTCACGGTGGACTCCTGGCCCCTCGCCGATTTCCGGCAGTCGTTCACCCTCACCGACTGGCCGGCCGAAGGCACGGTCGCGCTCGCCGACCTCGATCTGCGCGGACCGTATCGCGAGCTGACCGGCAGTGGTCCCCTGCGGATCGAGAACGGGACCGCGTGGCTGGAGCCGTTCGAACGGGCCACCGGCAACCTGGTCTTCGAAGGGCTGAGCGGCCTGCGCATCCGGAACATCGTCATGACCAAGGGGCCGGGCCAGATTGACGGCGAGGCCTTCGTCGACTGGCACAACGGCACGTATGTGTTCCGGGCCGAGGGCCGGAACCTGCCGGTCGAGCAGCTCGCCAACTTCAAGGTCGACGTGGCGCCGCTCACGGGCCGGCTCACCTTCAGGGCGCGCGGCGACGGCGCGTTCGCGGATCCGACCTACGAACTTGACGGCACGATCGCCGACCTGTACGTCGGCGACGAAGGCATCGGCGAAGTTGTGGCCCGGCTGGTCGTCAAGAACGAGACGCTGACGATCGAGCGTCTGGACGCGGCGTCGGGCCGCCTGCAGGCGACCGGGTCGGGCAGCATCGCGCTCAATGAGCACTACGATTCGCGCCTGTTCCTCCGCTTCTTCAATACGTCGCTCGATCCGTACCTGCGGTTCGTCGCGCCGGTGAAGGTGTCGGAGTTCACGCGGGCGATCGCCACGGGCTCGATCAACATCATCGGGCCGCTCGCGAGCCGCGCGGATCTCGTCGTGACCGCGGAGGTCACCGACACGCAGTTGACGCTCTTCGACTACCTCTTGACCAACGATTGCCCGGCTCCGGCCCCGCCCGAGGCCAAGGGGTGTCCGATCAAGTTCGCCTACGAAGACGACGTCTTCAAGATCGTGCAGTTTGGGCTGGCGGGTCAGGGCACGGAGCTCACGGTCGGCGGCTATGTGGATGCGGGCAAGCGGCAGATCAACATGGATGCGAACGGCGATGCCAACCTCGCGATCCTTCAGTTGTTCTATCCCGAGGTAAGCGCGGGCGGGACGGCCGGACTGCGCGCCACGTTGACGGGTGCGTTCGGCGAAGCCGCGCTCTCGGGCGCGGCCAACCTCGAGGGCGGCCGCTTGAAGCCGCACGGCTTGCCGCACGGGTTCAGTGAGGTGAACGGCCCCATCCAGGTGACGGCCAATCGGATCAGCCTGGACGGCCTGACGGGCGTCATGGGTGAGGGCCCGGTGACGTTCGGCGGCAGTATCCGGCTCGACAACGAATACCAGATCGACCGGTACGAACTCACCGCGACCGGCACGTCGATGCACCTGCGGGTGCCGAAGGGGCTGCAGTCGACGGTGAACGCCCAGCTGGCGCTGACCGGTCCGGCCTCGGCGCCCGTGCTCTCGGGCGAGGTCGATGTGTTGACGGCATCGTACCGTCCGCCGATCGAGGCGGTGACCGACATCTTTGCGCTGGCGACCGGGGGGGCCGCCATCGGCGGCGGCGAGCTCCGGCCCACCGCGCCCGTCCCGTTGTCCGGCATTTCGCTCGTCTACGACATCAACGTGCGTGCCGGGGTGATGCCGTTCATCGAAAACCTGCAGGCGAAGATCGAAGGCAGCGCGACGGCGCATATCGGCGGCACGCTCGATCGGCCGATTGTGACCGGTTCGGTGGACATCGAGAGCGGCCGGCTCACGCTCTTCGGCAATCGCTACACGATTCGCAGCGGCTCGCGAATCGACTTCTCGAACCCGCTGAAGTTCGATCCGTTCTTCAGCATCGAGGCCAACACACGAGTCAGGGCTGAGAGCGCCGGGTCGAACGGCCAGAGTGAGACGTTCAACGTGGACATCCGCGTGAGCGGGACGCTCACCAAACTGACGCCGGTGTTCAGCTCGGATCCGTGGCTGCCGGATTTCCAGGTGATCTCGCTGCTGCTCGGCGAGTCGCCCGACGTCGGCAACTCAGAGGTGCGCAATCAGCAGTCGCGCGACGAGCTCCAGGCCCAGGCGCTCCGTTCGGCAGCCGCGACGTTGATCATGAGCGCGCTCACCTCGCGCGTCGGCGGCATCGTCCAGAACCCCCTCATCGACACGGTGCAGCTGACGCCTCGTCTGGGCCGGGAAGCGTCACTCCGGCAGCTGAGCCCGACCGGCCGGCTGACGTTGACCAAGGCGATTTCCGATCGGATGTTCCTGATCTACGCCCGGACGTTCAGCAGCCTGGAGCAGGAAGTCATTCGCATTGAGTACGATCAGAGCGACCGCGTCACCTGGGTGCTCACGCGTAACGAGGACCGCACATTCTCGCTCGACTTCCGCATCCGGCGCGTCTTCTGATGTCCCCGAGTCTTGTTCGGCTGGTCGGCACGGCGAGCGTGGTTTTGTGCCTGGCGGCCGCCGCCCGCGCGCAGGACGTGCGCCAGGCAATCGCGGACATCACGTTTACCGGGGAGACCGGCCTGGCCGAGGCCGAGCTGAAGAGCCTCGTGCTCAGCCACTATGGCGGGCTGCTGCCCATAGCGCGTCTGATGGACGTTCCCGACACCGTCGTCCGGCTGCTTCGTGGAGAGGGGTTTCGGAAGGCGACGGCGACGCCTGAGACCGTGCCGGCCGGCACACCGGGGCGCGCGCTCCTCGTCATAAAGGTGACGGCCGGCCCGCGAACCGTCATCAAGACACTCAACGTCACCGGCACGTCCTCAGTCAGCGCAACGGCCGTGCTCGCCCGCACCGGCGCCCGCGTGGACGGGCCTTTCCGTGAGCGGTACATCTCCGCGCGGCTGGCCGAGATCCGCGCCGAGCTGCGAAAGGAAGGCCATTACAAGGCCATCGCAATTCCCCGCACGGTATTCCTCGAGAACGAGACGCAGGTCAACTTGACGCTTCACGTCGACGACGGGCCGCAGGTCGAAATCAAGTACCTGCCCAGCAAGAGCCACCTGCCCGATGGACCGATCGCGGACTACATTCCGATCACGCAGGAGTATTCAGTCGAGGAGGACCTGCTCGAAGATGCGGTGCAGGCCATCGTCGCCGGATTGAGGCGCGAGGGCTACTGGAAGGCGAGTGCCCGGCACCTCCAGTCGACGCCCGAGCCCGGGCGGTTGGTGATCACGTTCGAGATCACGCGCGGCAAGCGATACCGCATCGAGCGGGTCGACGTGCCCAACGGGTTGCAGCTGTCGCGCGCGCTGATCGAAGCAGAACCCGGCCTCAAACCCGGCGCGTGGTTCAGCGAGGACCGGGTTTCGGCCGGGTTGCGGCGCGTGATTCAGACGAACTACTGGCTGAACGGCTACTTCGAGGCCTTCGCGGATCCGAAGTTCGACGAGACGCCCGGCGCCGGGAATGCCGAGGGCGGCGTGATTGTGCGTCCCGGCATCGTCGAGGGTGTCAAGGCGACCGTGACGGATGTCACGTTCGACCTCGGGCCGTCGCCGCGCGTGACGGCGGAGATGCTCCGCGCCGAGGTGTCATCGAAGAGGGGCGGGCCGTACGTCGTCTCGACCGCGCTCGCCGATCAGGCACGGATTCTCCTGTACTACGAGGATCACGGATACCTGACTGCCACCGTCGGCATCACGCCCGCGTTCAACGCCGACCGGACCCAGGTGACGCTCACCTTCCCTGCCCATGAAGGTCCACAGATCCGCGTCGGGTCCATGCTCGTCTTCGGCAACGCGAAGCTCTCTCGGGCCGAGATCCTCCGGACGATTGCGTTGGTCGAGGGCGCGCCGTACAGCGAGACCGCGAGGATCGAAAGCCAGCTGGCTCTGATGAGGACCGGGAACTTCAGAAACGCCGTAATTACGTTGGAGGATCGCAAGGAAGGGGAGACGCAGCAGGCGATCTCGATCAGCGTGGTCGAGGCGCCGGCGACGTCCGTCGGCGGCGGCGGTGGTCTTGAGGTGGCCAGCCGGCCACGGAGCGTCGTCGGCGGAGGGTCGGAGGAACGCATCGAGGTCTCGCCCCGGGCGTTCGCCGAGCTGACCCGCCGCAACCTCGGAGGCCGAAACGGTTCGCTCAGTTTCTTCTCGAGGATCAGCCTCCGGCCGCCCAGTGTCCCCGAGGACCCGGCGCGCGACGGCAAGGGATTCGGTTTCAGCGAGTACAGGTTGTCCGCGACTTACCGCGAGCGGTACGCCTTCCAGTCGGACACCGACCTGCTGGTCGGGGTCACGTCGGAGCAGGCGGTCCGAACCACATTCAACTTCGTCAGGCAGTCGTTCAACGCCGACGTCGTGCACCAGATCCGCCGCCGCGGCATCAGCGTGACGGGCGGCTACGCCCTCCAGTTCACCGACTTGTTCGACGAACGCATCAGCAAAGACGAGCGGCCGGACATCGACCGGCTGTTCCCGCAGGTGCGGCTGTCATTTCTCTCCAGCGGCGTCGCCGTCGATCACCGCGACGATCAGATCGCGACGACGCGCGGCTGGTTTGTGACCGCGAGCGGCGACTTGGCGATGCGGCAGATCGGGTCCGAGGTCGGCTACACGAAGACGTTCATGCAGGGGCTGTATTTTCGGCCGCTGACCAGCAACCGTCGGTTGGTGCTGGCCCTGCGCGCGCAATTGGGGCTCGCGCGCGGATTCGAACGCGAGGTGCCGCGGCTCGAGGAGGGCGGCCAGAACGCCCTCGGATCCGACGGCCAGCCCGTCGTGGATGTCGTCGCCGACCTGCCGGCGAGTCAGCGGTTCTTTGCGGGCGGCGGCACCACGGTGCGCGGGTTCGACGTCGACCGCCTGGGCGCGACCGAGATTCTGAACGCGGACGGCCTGTCCAACGGCGGCAACGGCCTGGTCATCCTGAACGCGGAGCTGCGCGCCGTCGTCGGGAACGTGCTCAGCCGGCCGTTCGCGGTCGTCGGGTTCGTCGACAGCGGGAACGTCTTCAAACGTGCCGGTGAGGTCGACCTCGGCCGCCTTCGCGGCTCGGTCGGGTTGGGCGCCCGCTGGGATTCGCCGATCGGCCCGCTGCGCTTCGACCTGGGACGCAAACTGTCCCAGTCGATCTTCGTCAGTGGCAAGCGCGAGCCGAAGTGGGGCTGGCACTTCAGCCTCGGGCAGACGTTCTAAGGCTGACGGCTGACTATAATCAACGCATGAACGAGGCGTTTCTGATCGTGGCGCTGTTCGTCGCCCCAGCCGTCGCTGCACGCGACGCACAGAACGTCGCCGTCGCGCCGCCCAGGGGCGGCGACTGGTACGTGTCGTGGGGCTACAACACCGCGCAGTACGCCAACACCGATATTCAGTTCGTGCAGGCCGGCAGCGGCAGCGACTTCACCCTGCACAGCGCCGTGTTGCGCGACAGCAAGGCCTGGGACATCTGGAACCACGCCATCACCGTGCCGCAGTACAGCTTGCGCGTCGGCAAGTTCATCCGGCCGAACACCGCGATCGAGCTCAACTTCGATCACACGAAGGCCATCCTCGTCCAGGGGCAGGGCGTGCGCGTCAGCGGCACGCTCAACGGCGCCCCGGTCGACCAGCAGATGAACGTGAGCGACGTCGTGCAGGAGTATCAGCTCAACAACGGGGCGAACTTCGTGCTGATCAATGTCGTCCAGCGTTTCCGGATCGCCGGCGAGGTGGGCCGGACCGGGAGTGTGTCCGCGTTGGCGAAAGCCGGCGCGGGCTTCATGTGGCCGCACACGCAGAACATCGTGCTCGGCCAGGCGAACGAGCGCGGCTTCCAGTACGGCGGCCTGGGCGCCGGCCTCGAGGGCACGATCCGCGCCCACGTGTTCAGGATGATCTATGTCGAAGTGGCGGAGAAGGTCTACTACGGCCGCTACCGCAATCTGAATATCCACGACGGCAAGGCGAAGCATGTCCTGCGCACCCTCATGACCGTCATCAGTTTCGGCTCCACGTTCAACTTCGGCAGGAACTAACGGCTAACCACGAAGGGCACGAAGGGCACGAAGGTCGGCGACCGCAAGAAGGCGCAGTGCTTCCGAAGCCCGGCGGCACATCGACCGACGAGTGGAACTTGCGGAGGAATGCCGGTCGACCGTAGATCCAGGCTCCCGGCATTCCTGCGCCAGTTCCACGCGTCGGTCGGGAGCGGCCTACGGCCGCCCGCGGGCATGCGCCCGCGAATGCCGCCGGGCCTTCATGTTCTTCATGTTCTTCACGTTGGAGGCTCTTTCGTTCCTTCACGTGATGGCTCTTTCAACAAGCGCCTGATACGCATCACGCGAATCGTGGGACCCGGATGGTTCGGCGACGGCGTGAACGTCTGCACCAGCTCGGTCGAGCCGTAAATGGCGTTGTAGGCGGCGACCTCTTCGGCGAACCGCGCCGGGTCGGCAAAGTACCCCTCCGATGTCCACGACACGGCGATGAGGTAGACCGCGCCGTCGCTTCGATAGTGCTCGAGGGGATGATCGATCAGCCGGTCCACCTCCCGCGCGGCGAAGCGTTGCCGCGGGAGCCTGAGGGTGTGCTTGCTGGTTTCGAGCACAACCGAATCCGTGCGTTGGATGGTCTGCGTGATCCACGCCGACGCCTGCTCGATGGTTCCGATCGTCGCCTTGTCGCGATTGAGGGACGCGGCGGTCATGAACGGCGGGACGAGCGTGACCAGGAGCACCGCGAGCGCCGCTGCTCGGGCGCGGGGCACGAGCCGTCCGAACCATTCGCTCGCGCCGACGATGCCGACGCCGAGGCCGATCGAGATCGCGGGCACGAGCGGCATCGCGTATCGCGCAAATGCCAGGGACTGGTTCGCGATCATCAGGAAGTACACGAACGGAAACGCGAGCAGCACCAGGGCCACCGCGCGCGTCGCGCGCGCGCGCAGCCCCCTCGCGATCACAGCAAACCCGGTGAGTACGAGCAGAGTCGCCAGCCACGTGATGGCGCGTGGCAGCTGGCCCGGAAGCCCGAACCAGTCCTGCAGGTGTTTGCGGTACCGGTCCGCCATCTCGACGACCGACAGCGGCTTCGTGTAGTAGCGCGCCAGGTCGGTGAAGCCGTCCACGAAATTACGGAAGTCGAGCAGCGCGTAGGGCGAGGCCACGAGAAAGCCCGCCGCGGAGCCGCCAATCGTGACGGCAAGCGCGCCGGCCCAGCGAGACGCGGGCACGGCTGCGAGCACCGCGACGAAAGGCATCAGGCCCGCGACCGCGCCGTTGTATTTCGTGCCGGCGGCCAGACCGGCCGCGAGGCCCGCGAGCGCGAACCCGCCCAGCCGGCCGGACTCCGTCGCGCGAATCGACAGCAACAGCGTGAGCGCGAGGAAGAACATCAACGGCGTGTCGGTCAGCGCGTAGTGCGCCTCGCGCACGAGCTGCGGATGGACGGCCATCGCGAGCGCCGCGACCAGCGCCGCCGCCTGGCCCCACCGCCGCGCCGCGCAATGAACGAGATAAATGGTGACCGTGGCGAGCGCGGCCGTCGCCGCCCGGCTCCAGAAGTAGAGATCGCCGGCCCAGAGCTGATCGACAGACGCGACGTCGCGCCCAAGCGCGCCTAAAAAATAACCCACGGCAGCGATCGCAAGATGAAAGTTGAAGACGAACCCGCCGTAGTGAAAGAAATGCGGATTGAGATCGCCCGTCTGCAGCATGACGAGGACCTTCTCGAGGATCACGGGCTCGTCGGTGCCGACCGAGTACGGGAGGCCGTCGCCAATCGTCCAGAAACGCAGCCAGGCGCCGACGGCGAGGATGCCGGCAAGCGCGAGCGTCTGGCGACGGCTGGCCGGCACGGAGGGATTCTACGACGGCCGCTTTGAAAGGAGTTCCTGGTAGATCTGGATCTGCCGGTTGACGAGCACCGACCACGAAAACTCGCGCGAGACGATGTCGAAGCTGGCGTCGCCCATCGCGTCGAGCGCGGCCCGGCCGGATGCGGCTGCCCGAATCGCGCCCGCCAGCGCCGCGGCGTCGCCCGGAGGCACGAGCCATCCGTTGACGCCCGGCCGGACCTTGTCCGTCAGCCCGCCGGCGGTGGTGGCCACGATCGCCCGCCGGTGCGCCATCGCCTCGAGAGTGACGAGCGAGCTGCCTTCGTAGAGCGTTGGATGGACGAACACCGACGCGGCCTCGTACCAGGCGTGCAGATCGCGGTCGTCGACTCGGCCCGCGAAGAGCACGTGGGCGGCGACGCCATGCCGCTTGACCGCGCGCTCGATGGCGCGGCGGTGGGGGCCGGCGCCGACGAGCACCCAGCGCCAGTCCGTGCCCGCAAGCGACCCGCCGGCGCGGGCTTCGCGCGCCAGCGCCTCGGCGAGCACCTCGAAGCCCTTGTTCGCCTCGAGGCGTCCCACGCTCAGCAGCACGAACGTCCCCGGGTCGAGGCCGTGGTTCTGGCGCATCGCGGCGCCATCGGCGCGGCCGGCCTGCGACGTCACCTCCTCGAGGTCGATGCCGTTCGGCAGGACGCGCACTTGATCGGCCCGAGGACGAAGATGTCGTCGCACCGTCGGTTCGAGCGCGGCGTCGGTCGCGAGGATGACGTCGGCCGATCGCGCGCACACGCGCACCGCGCGCCGCAGCGGCGCATACCCGATGCGCTTGAGCAGCGGCTGCGAGGGCGCGGTCGCGCCGAATTCCTCCAGGCCCTGAGGGTTGAACACGAGCGGCGCGCCGGCATCCGTCCGCGCGAGGGCATAGCCCAGCACGCTCGCGCCGAATCCGTGCACCAGGTCCACCTCGCCCCGCCTCACGAGATCGAGCGCCACCCGACCGGCCCGAAGCCCGAACGCCAGATACGAAGTGCTCCGGTCGAGGATGGTCGTGCCGCGTCGATTCGCGAGCGGGAATGTGATGTAACGGACGGGATTCAGCCGGACGAGCGGCGAGAGAAAGTCGGCGGGTTCGATCTCCTGCTGCACGGTCGGCGGTGGCGTGATGAGGACAACGTGCACGCCGTGCTGCGACAAATGGCGGACGAGATCGCGGACCGATCGCTCCAGTCCGCCCATCCCGTGGAGGGGCATCACCGCGCGGGCGACCACGGCCACGCGGATCGGCGTCGCCGCGGCCATCAGGCGGCCTCGGCCATCAGGCGGCCTCGGGCAGGAGGAGCGATCGATACACCTGCTCCACGCGGTCGACCACCGAATCGGCGGAGAACTTCGCGCGGGCGTCGATGCGGGCCGCGGCGCCGAGCGCCGCGCGGAGGCGTTCGTCGGCAAAGAGCCGCGCCAGATCCTGCGAGAAGCCGGCCGCGTCCGACGAGAGCAGCGCGGTCTCGCCGTGTTTGAGGATGTCGCGCGTGCCGCCCGTGTCCATCGCCGCGATCGGCACGCCGAGCCCCGCGGCTTCGATGAGCACGCGGCTGAGCGACTCGGGGCCGTAGGAGGGAAACGCCAGCATCGAGGCGTGGCGCATCCACGCCCAGGTGTCCTCGCGTCCGATCCAGCCGAGTACCTGCAGCGCGATGCCACGCTCGCGCGCCTCCGCCTCCAGGCTCTGCCGCAGCGGGCCGTCGCCGGCGACGACGACCGGCCAGGTGATGCCCGACTCCTGGACCGCGCGCAGCAGAAACTGCACGCCTTTATTTGTCGCGAGCTTGCCCGCGTAGAGGACGTAGGGACCGGGCATCGGGCGCGCCGCGTGGTCGCGCGTCTCGTCGAGCCGCGCCATGTCCACGGGATTCGGGATGGTGTAGAGCGGCGTCGCGGCGAGTTCGGGAGCGCGGCGCCGCAGATCCTCGCCGATCGCATGACTGACCGCGATCACGGCGTTCGCCTGCGCCAGCGTGCGCCGCTTCGTCCGCAAGTTGGCCCGCATGTACGGAATCAGCGGCCAGGCCGCGATCGGCAGGCCGCCCGCGCGCGGCTTCACGCACTTCGTCATGTTGCCCACCGTGCACGCCGGGCACAGGTCCGAAGAGGGATCAATGATGAGGTCCGACCAGTAGCAGACCGGCCAGTAGTCGCGCACCGTCGCGACGACGGGCGTGCCCGTCTCGAGTCCAGCGCGAATCGACGGCACGGTCGTCATCACATGCTGCGCGTGGATGACGTCCACCACGCCTGCGCGAAGACGCGAAGCCAGATACGTCGCGAGCGAGGCCCACAGCCGCTCGTTCTTCACCACGTTGCGCACGACCGGCACGTTCGTGGCGGTCTTCGAGAACTGCGTGACGCGCATCCCCTCGTACATGCGCTCGAAGATGCCGGTTCGCGACCGGACGTCGACCTTGACGACGTCCACGTGGTGGCCGCGCGCCTTGAGGCCGCGCGACAGCTCCCACGTGCTCCAGCCCGATCCGCCGCAGAGCGGAGGGAAGGAGTCGGTCACGACCATGATGCGCAACGGGGTGCTCATGCGGTCACCAGGCTGCGCAGCCGGGCATCGAGCGCCGCGCAGTGCGCGGCCCAACTGAAGTCGCGGACCACGCGCGCGCGCGCGGCCGCGCCAAGGCGGCGGCGCCGTTCTGCGTCGTCGGCCAGCGCCATGAGCGCGTGTTCGAGGCCATGCGGATCGGCGGGATCGTACAGCCAGCCCTCGCGACCGTGCTCGACAAGTCGCTGCAGCCGGGGCAGGGCGGGCGCTACGACCGGGAGGCCCGCGGCCATGTATTCGAAGATCTTCAAGGGCGACCAGTAGAAACCCAGGTTGAGCGGCGCATGTCGGCCCGCATCAAACGGTGCGACGCCGATGTCGGCCAACGCGAGAGCGCCGGGCACGGCGGAGTGGGGCAGCGCGCCCCTGAAGGTCACATGCGGCACGCCGGCGGCCGCGCGCTCCGCCTCCGCACGCTCGGGGCCGTCGCCGATGAAGAGCCCGCCGAAGCGCCTGTCGCCGGCCGCGTGCCGCCGCGCGAGCGCGCGCGCGAGCAGCGGCGCGCCGTGCCAGGCGCGAAATGCGCCGGCGAAGACACACGTGCACTCCGGGATCTTGCCGACGGGCGGCGGTCCCGGCGGAGGCGGCGTGAACGCGTCCACGTCGGCGCCCCACTCGATCTCGAGCACGCGCTGGTCGTCGATCCACTCGGGAAGGATCGCTCGTGAAGGCGTCACGAAGAGATCCGTCAGCCGGCACAGCCGGTCGC
The DNA here is from genome assembly GCA_031405995.1 of Acidobacteriota bacterium. Classification (GTDB taxonomy): domain Bacteria; phylum Acidobacteriota; class Vicinamibacteria; order Vicinamibacterales; family SCN-69-37; genus JANOGJ01. The sequence goes on along the minus strand of JANOGJ010000067.1, from coordinate 315 downwards.
GCCACAGTTGCATCGGCCGGATGAGGAGCGCGCGATCGAGCCGCGCCTTCGGCGATCCCGGGTAGTCGATGACGGGCGCGTTCACCTCGAGCACGGCCGGCACGCCCAGCGCGCGCGCGGCGAGCACCCCCTCGCCGCCGAAGTTGTAGTACCGCTCGAGGACGATCTGCGCGGTCACCGCTTTCGCCAGGCGGGCGACGGCCGGCCTGCGCGTCCAGCGGAGGGCCGGCTGGCCGAATGGCGCCGAGAGGTCGTGCCACACGACCGGGCCCGCGGGCCACGGTCCGCCAGGGCGCGTCGCGACATGCACGTCGT
>JANOGJ010000046.1:0-2009 GCA_031405995.1 Acidobacteriota bacterium | reverse complement strand
GCCGTTGAGCCCGAACTGCACCATGAAGTTGGGCACGACGCGGAAGAAGCGCGCGTCGTCGAAGAAGCCGTGCTTCACAAGGTTGAAGAAGCGGTCGGCGCCCCTCGGCGCCCAATCGCGGCGCACCTCGATGACGAACATTCCGGCCGACGTGTCGAACGCCGCCGTGAAGGTGGCCGGCGCCTGCTCGGTGAGCGAGGCCGGGTTCTTGAGCGACGGGGCGGCCTGACCCGCGAGCGCCACTGCGGCCGCGAACATTCCGATAACCGCGACCACTGATGTCGAACGAAGCTTCATGTTGATCTCCTGTGCAGATGATAAACGATCTCAAACAGCGCGCACGGCCCAGCGTAACTTCGCCGACGAGGCGCGCCGGTTCGCGCGCGTTTCCTCCATCGTGGCGCGGATGACCTCGTCCGCCACCGCCGAGTAGACGCCCCCTCGATATCCCGCCTGGAACGCCTTCTTCACCCGACGGTCCTCGCCGGAGTGAAAGGTCAGGATCGCGATCCGGCCGCCGGGCGAGAGGCACTGCGGCAACGACCGCAGCAGCGCATCGAGCGCGGAGAACTCGTCATTCACCGCGATGCGCAGCGCCTGGAGCGTGCGGCGGACCGACATCTTCAGGTCGGGCTTCGACAAACCCGGAAGTGCCTTGGCGAGCCCTGCCCGCACCAGGCGGTCGAGGGCGTGCGTGGTCGCGGGGGGGCGCTGCTTCAGAAGACCCGCGATCAACTGCGCGTGCGGCTCGTCGGCGTTCTCGTCGAGGAGAGCCGCGAGCTTCTCCTCGCTCAGACGCGCGACCAATTGAGAGGCGGATTCACCCCGCGACGGGTTCATCCGCATGTCGAGGGGCCCGGCCTCTTTGTAACTGAAGCCGCGGTCGGGGTTGTCGAGCTGCATCGACGACACGCCGAGGTCCGCGAGGATCAGGTCCACACCCGAAAGTCCTTCAGCGGCGAGGACCTTCGGCAGGCCGGCGAAGTTCCCGTGATGCGCCACGAACGTCTCTGGGCCGAAGCCGGCCGCCCGCCGACGCGCCGACGCGCGCGGCAACTAGATAGCATAGACGTCGAGCCCGATCAGACGTCCGCCGGGCTGCACGCGTGCCAGGATCGCCAGCGCATGGCCACCGCCGCCGAGCGTGCAGTCCACCGCAACCTCGCCGACCATCGGTCGGAGGCAGTCCAGCACTTCCTCCATCATGATCGGTCGATGCGTGCCGGCCGGCGTTTTGCCGGACGCGAGGACCTTCCGCGCCTCCGAGGCGTACCGCTCGGGGTTCAGTTCCTTGTACTTATCCTGGAACCGCCGCGGGTTCTTGCCCGGGTACCGCGTCCGCCGCGTGTGCACCGGCGGCGCGTCAGGGGGCCTCTTCAGCACGCCGGATTGTATGGCGCGTGGAGGGAAACCCCAACTGCGACTAGACTGACCGTATTGTGGCCCGGCCTCCAACGACACTCGATCCCAGAATCGAGCGGCAGCTCGTCGAGGGTGCCCGCTTCACCGAGGAGTTCCACATGGGGGAGTCGAAGGTACACAAGGCGCTGGAAGCGCTCGTCGCCCGCCTGGACCAGCTCGACATCCCGTACGCCATTCTTGGAGCGCTCGCGCTGAACGCGTACGGTCACCTGAGGGCGACGGTGGACGTCGACGTTCTGCTGACCCGGGCGGGGCTGGAGCGGTTCCGGTCGGCGTCCCTGGGCCGCGGCTACGACGAGAAGTTCCCGGGCAGCCGCCACCTGCGTGACACCGAGCGGAACGTCGAGATCGATGTCCTCCTGGCCGGTGACTATCCGGGAGATGGCCGCGAGAAGCCCGTCTGCTTCCCGGACCCCTCGGCCTGCGCCGTCAGAGGCACCACCTTCTCGCTGGTTCCGCTCGAGACACTGATCGAGTTGAAGATCGCCTCGGGGATGACGGCTCCGCACCGGCTCCGGGACCTCGCCGACGTCATCGAGTTGATTCGCCTGAACGCTTTGCCGGCCGAGTATCGGGAGCGGCTCCAC
>JANOGJ010000040.1:0-3222 GCA_031405995.1 Acidobacteriota bacterium | reverse complement strand
CGCGGAAGAACTGCATCACGCCGGCGACGATGTTCCACACGATGTCGGGCGCCTCGAACGTCAGCCAGCCCGTGATCCCGCCCGCGAAGTCGCCGTTCGTCAGCAGGTTCGCGCCCGCCGCGAAGACGGTGAGCAGCGCGGAGTTCGACGCGGTCGATCCGTTCACGTCCGTCGCGACGCCGCGGTAGCGGCGCCCGCTGATCGCGGTCGACGCGTTCGTGATCGTCAGTGTCGCCGTCGTCACGTTGCTGTAGGGCGCGACGTTCGTCAGGTTCGTCCAGATCAGGCCGTCCGTCGAGATCTGCCATTGCCAGGTCGGCGTCGATGCGCCCGTGGCCGCAGCCGCGAAGGTGGTGGTTGTGGTCGCGACGATCCGGCGATCGACCGGGTGCAGCGTGATCGTCGGACCCGGAATCGTGACGTTGACCGTCCAGGATCGGACCTCGTTGAGCAGCTGGGCCGGGTCGTTGCGCACCTTCGGCGTGAAGTCGGAGATCGTCGCGGTGACGCTGTGCGAGCCGGCGCCCATGCCGTTCGCGGTGAACGTGGTGCCGCCGCCTTGGATCACGCCGTCCAGTCGCCACACGACGTCGAGGTCGTGCGTGAACGGCTGCGGCATGCTGACGGAGAACGCCTGCGACGGCCCGGTGGCAATCACGGTTCCCGCCGGGCTCGAGCCGTCGATCGGCGACACGAAGTTATAGATGCGCTTGACCTGCGCCTCTTCGTTGATCTGATGAAACGGCTGGTTCAATCCCCGCATTTTCGAGTTGTAGGTCGGCCGATACGCACCGGTGTCGCAGTAGGAGGAGCCTTCGTAGTAGCCGGGCACGCCATTGGTCGTGCCTGGTGTTGGCAACGGCACGCCGGGGTCGACCCAGACGTTCCATTTCACCAGTGCCGGGTTCGTCTGGCGCGTCGAGTTCGGGGCCGAGGGCTCGTTCGTGCTGCAGCTCGGCGGCGGCGGGCCGCCGTACTCATCGGCCAGGAATCCGAAGCTGTGGCCCAGCTCGTGCAGGACCAGTTCCACGACCGCGCCGTTGATCGACGCGACGGCGATCGATCCTCCCGACCCGCCGTATTCCGTGTCGTTCACGATCACGAGCACCGTATCGCGCAGGTTGCCCGTGAGCCCGCTGTTCGCGAGGACGGTGTTGACCTTGGTGGTGCTCACGCAGATCAGCCGCTGGATGCTGGCGCAGAAGTACGTCGCATCGAGCGCCGTGTCTTTGAAGATGCCGGACGCCGGTTTGTCGGCGCCTGACTCGTTGCTCGTGACGTCCACCCGCGCGACGTTGAAGTAGTTCCGGTACTCGAGGTACGGCTCCACCGCGAACATGCCCTGCACAAACGCTTCGACGTCGTTGGCGTACTTGCCCGAGTCGATCTCCGCCTGCGTGTAGCCGTCGCCGAGGATGACGAGGTCCACGCGATTCGCGCTGGACCCGTTGTTGCGGATCATCGTGACCGGCTCGGCCTGCGGCGCCGGCATGAACGCCAGCCCCGCCAGCAGCACCGCCGCCAGCGTCACAGACCAGCGCAGTCGTCGCGAGGAGGAGCGGAGGAGCGTCGCCACGCTTAGGAGATGGGAATGGTGCCGAGGCCGCGCAGCATAAACTCGCGGCCGTTCCACTGCGCTTCGTACACCCGCACGGCGGCGACTGCCGCGCCGTCGGGCACGCGAATCACGAGTTCAGTCTCGCCGCGGTGAAACACCTGGCCGCTGAGCAGCCCGCTCGCGTCCGGTTGCTCACTGCGCACGATGCGCGGGTCTTTCAGTTTCTGCCAGCCGACCTCGCGGCCCTGCGCGTCTATCGCCACGACGACGAGTTCGTCCGGCCCGATCTGCTGATCGCGTTCCCGCACCGGTGCGTCGACGACGGCGGCGCGCCGGAGGATCTCGAACCGGTTGACCTCCGGCAGCGACCGGGGCGCGATCAACGCGCCCGCCGGCGCCGCCGCCACCACCCAGCGCACCGTCAACTCCGTCTGCCGATCAGCTGTCGTGATCGCGGCGAACGTCGGCAGCGTCCGGACACTCGCGGCGGTGCGAGCCGGCAGGACGACCTGTCCAGCCAGACCCACGACGGCGGCGACCCACAATGCGCTCCACATGGACGACATACCCTATCACCCGATCCGGCTCGTTTTGTACTACGATACCGGTCCGTGGCCGCCCCGGGCATCTCGGTCGTCGTGCCGACGCGAGATACGCGCGACGTCACCCTGCGATGTCTCGAGTCGGTGCGGGTGACCGCGGGGCCAATCCCCACTGAGGTGGTGTTGGTGGATGACGGCAGTCGCGACGGCACAGCCGAGGAGGTGGGAGTGCGGTTTCCCCACGTCCGGGTATTGCGGCACCAGGCGTCGGTGGGGTTCTCGGCCGCGGCCAACGCGGGCCTTCGCGCGACGTCGCGGCCCGTCATGCTCCTGCTCAACAGCGACACCGAAGTGCAGCCCGGCGCGTTCGGCGCGCTCCTGGCGGCGTTCGATCGCGAACCTCGGCTCGGCATCGTCGGCGCCGCGCTCGTGTACCCGGATGGCCGTCCCCAGTGGAGCGGTGGTTCGGCGCCGAGCCTGAGCTGGCTGTTCGCCGAGGCCAGCGGCGCGGCGCGCGCGATCGCGCGAGTGCCCGGGTACCGGCGCCTCCGCCCGCTCGCGGTGGCCGCCGACCGCGACGTCGATTGGGTGACCGGCGCCGCGCTCGCAATGCGCCGTGAGGTTTGGGATCAGGTCGGGCCGCTCGATGAGTCCTTCCGGCTCTACGGCCAGGACCTCGACTTCTGCCTGCGCGCCCGCGATCGCGGGTGGGGCGTCCGGATCGTTGCAGCGTTCCGCGTGCTCCATCACCACGGCGCGACGGTCGAGCGCGTGTTCGGACGTGCGGGCCGCCAGCATCCCGAATCGCTCTGGACGGATCTGCTGCGGTGGGCCGGGAAGCGACGCGGGCCGTCGTGGGCGCGGCGCGCCGGCTGGGCGGTCGCGGCGGGGGGCCGGCTCCGGCTCGTCGGCCGCGGTCTGCTGACGCCCGCGGTGCCGGCGGCGCTTCGCGAGGCCTGGCGCGGCGAGACGCGCGAGCTGCGCGGGGCGCTGGCCGCCCTCCGGGCCGCGTCCCCAGGCGGGCGGGCCTGACGCGTGCGCGAACTCTATCGCTACCGCGACCTCATCAAGGCGCTCGTCGCCCGCGACCTCAAGGTGCGCTACCGGCGGTCCGCCATCGGG
>JANOGJ010000033.1:0-9310 GCA_031405995.1 Acidobacteriota bacterium | reverse complement strand
CGGAACGCCGGCCGGGCACGTCAATCCTCATCGTCGAGGCGGGCGACCGCGCCTTCGACGCCGAGAAGCGCTGGGCCGATCGCAAGCGCATGCTCGACTACGGCGAGAATCCGTGGCCGGGCGACTACATCGCCGATCAGGCTGGCGAGGGCGTCATCTCGCGAACCATGGTGGTGGGTGGATCGGCGATGCACTGGGGCGGTGTCACCAATCGCTTCTCCGAAGAAGACACGCGCCTGAAGTCGATGTACGGCCTCGCGGTCGATTGGCCCATCGAATGGAAAGAGTTGGAGAAGTTCTACTGCGAAGCCGAACGTCGCCTCGGCGTGTCAGGCGAGGCGAGCCCGCTCGCGGACGACTGGCGCTCGGAGCCGTACCCGATGCGCGCGATGACGATGAGCTACAACCTGGTCCAGCTCAAGTCGTGGGCGGAGCAGAGCGGCATCAGGTTCTGGACGACGCCGCAGGCGAAGAACACGGTGGAGGGCTACGGCGGGCGCGCGCGGTGCGCCCGCTGCAACACCTGCGAGATCTGTCCGACGGGAGCGCGCTACTCGCCGGATTTCACGTTCAAGCAACTGCTGGCGAAGAAGCGGATTCAGCTCCACGACCAGACACTCGTGCGGAAGCTCGTGCTCGACGAGCGTACGACGCGGATTGCCTCCGCCCAGGCCGCGAAGGAAGACGGCACGGACGACAACGTCGAGTATCGCGCGCGGACGTTCGTCCTCGCGTCCGGCTACTGCTGGAGCCCGCACCTGCTGCTCGCGTCCGCCAACTCGCGGTTTCCGAACGGCCTGGCCAATTCGTCCGACGCCGTCGGCCGATACATGACGGGCCATCTCGCCTACTCGACGACGATCGATCTCGACCTCAAGGTCTTCCCGGGCATGAACGATCAGCACAGCCTGATCTCGCGGGAGTTCTTCCGCCGGCGACCCGACCAACCTTACGTCCGGCACGACCTGAGGGTGTGGGAGAACGCGGGCGGACGCGGCCCGCAACTGCGCGACGGGTCAGGGAAGGTCCTCATGGGCGACGCGCTCGTCGCGGACTGGCGCTCGAGAACGGGGCGCGGCACGGCGCGGGTGCGCGGCTATTACGACGTGCATCCCGACAAGGACAGCCGGCTCACGCTGGATGCCGCGGCGAAGAACCGGTGGGGCGATCCGCTGCCGGTGATTCGGCACCAGGTGGATGCGGCGACGACCGCGCGGGCGGCGCAGACCCGCGAGCACTTTCAGAATCTGTTTGCGCGGCTCGCGAAGGCCAACGACGGCCGGATGGGCAACGTCGGCGCGCTCGGCTACCAGGATCATCCCGCCGGCGGCTGCCGCATGGGTGAGGATCCGGCCGCGAGCGTCGTCAACAGCTTCGGCCGCACGCACGACCACGAGAACCTCTTCGTCGTCGGGTCGCCGACGCTGCCGACGGGCGGCTGCACGAACGGCACCCTGACGTTTGTCGCCGTCGCGCTGCGGTCGGTCCCTGAAATCGCAAAGTAGTCAAAAAACCTCAACACGGAGGTCACGGAGGAACGGAGAACGCGGAGTGGGCTTAGGGTTGCCCGCAAAATGTCTCCGTGTCCTCCGTAACTCCGTGTGCTCCGTGTTGAAGGCCTTGATCTAATTGATGCCGGCCAGCGCCAGCAACAGCGTGAGCGCCGTCTGGATACCGCGCAGGCTCGCGGTCTTCTCGACGTCGATCCATTCGTCGAGCGCGTGGGCGCGGCCGCCCTGGCCGCCTGAGTCGATCGTAATCGCCGGAATGCCGAGGCTGATCGGCACGTTCGAGTCGGTGCTGCCGAAGTTGTACGTCGGCGTGAGGCCGGCTGACCGGATCGCCGCGGCCGCCGTCTGCACGATCATCGACTCGCGCGGCGTCTGGCCGCCCGGCCGGTCGCCGACCAGCTTCAGGTCCAGCGTGATCGGGCCCTGCCGCGTGGATCGCGCCTTGTTCTCCTCGGCCACGGCTTCGTGCAGGAGGCCGACGAACGTCTCGTTCAGCTTCTCCAGCTCGGCCCGAGACTCCGAGCGCATGTCCACTTCCATCCAACTCTCGAACGGGATCGAGTTCACGGACGTGCCGCCACCCACGACGCCGACGTTGAAGGTCGTCTTGGGCGACGCGGGCACCTGGAGCCGCGAGAATTTTTGCATCGCGCCGCCCATCGCGAACGCCGGGCTGACGAGGCCGAACGCGCCGTAGCTGTGGCCGCCCGGTCCCTTGAACGTGACGCGATACCGCTTGCTGCCGACGCCGCCGTGCGTGATGTCGTCGCCGCCGCCGGCGCCGTCCATCGCGATGAACAGGCCGATCCGCCCGCGGTACGGCCCCTTGTTGAACAGGTATTTCATGCCGCGCAAGTCGCCGAGGCCCTCCTCGCCGACGTCGCCGACAAACAGGATGTCGCTCTGTGTCTGGATCCCGGCCGCGTCCATCGCGCGGATCATGGCGAGGAGCACGGCCAGCCCGCGCGTGTCGTCGCCGATGCCGGGCGCGCTGAGGCGCGTGCCGTCGCGCTTCACCTTGACGTCCGTGCCGTCGGGAAAGACCGTGTCGAGGTGCGCCGCAATCGCGATGAGCGGCGCCTTGCCCAAGCCGCGCCGCACGCCCATCACGTTGCCTTCAGGGTCGCGCTCGACGTTCGTCAGGCCATGCCGCCGCAGCATCTCCAGATAGACGTCGCCGCGCGCCGCTTCCTTGAACGGCGGCGCCGGAATTTCCGTGAGCTCGATGATCTCCGCGACGAGCCGATCGTGGTCGCGGTCAAGGGCGGCCATGGCCGCCTGGAACTTCGCGGAGTCCACGACCGCCTTGACGACGGCGTCAGGCGACTGGGCGGTGACGGCGACAGCGAGGAACGCCGCGAGAACGCTACTTCTCAGCAAGCAGGCCCTCGATGATCTTCGCCAGCTTCGACTCGTTCGCATCGTCGTAGCCGACCATGATCAGGCGGATGCGGCCCTGCCGGTCGATGAGCTGGATTTGCGGGATGCCGCCGACCCGGTAGGCCTCGTCGTTGGGATTGCGCTGGAGAACGGCCCGGCCATTCACCTTCTCGGTCGAGCGCCCGCCGACAGCGATGGGCACGTCCATGCCTTCCTTCTTGAAGTACTCGCGGTCGCGCTCGAATTCCTGATCCGGCGTGAGGTTGCGCTCCGTGCCGAAATACCCGTAGAGATCGGTGGCCATGACGACGCGGAATCCCTGCGGCGCATATTTCGCCAGCATGCGCTTGATACCGGGGTAGCTCTCTTTGCAGGGTCCGCACCAGTGCGCCGTGAACTCGACGAGCGTGACGCTGCCGGGCATCGCGATGCTGGTCGCGCCCGCTGGGCCGTTGAGCCAGCGCGGCGCCGTGATCGGCGCGCCCGCCGTGCCGACCAGCTTGTAGCGGGGAAGCACGCTCGAGATGTAGTTCGTGACGTTCTTCAGATCCGCCAGATCCTTGATGCCGCGTTCCATCAACTCGATGGCCTGGTCATTCAGGCCCTGGCCGGCCCAGGCTTCCGCCATGTTCACGTAGGCGGACGAGATCGTGGAGCCGTACTTCACGCGCAACGCCGGGTCGCACGTTTTGCTCGTCTCGATGAGCCACGTCGAGTGCTTGATGATGCCCGCGTCGATGTCGTCGAACCGGTAGAAGCCGTTCATCGCGCTGTGAGCGCTAATCTTCTGCTCGACGACCGCGGCCGACATCTGGTCCAGTTCGTCGATGTACTGCTCGAGGCGCGCGTTGCGGACGTCGCCCTTCGGCTCGCGGAGCCCGACGCGAATGGCCTGCCCGAGCACGGCGGCGCGGTCGGCTTCGGGGAGCGACGTCCGCGCGATGGCGCGCGTCATCGCCTCGGTCGCCAGCTCCGGCTGGCCGGCGTCGGTGTAGAGGTCGACGAGGCTCGTGAGCTCGCGATCGGCGACCGCCTTCGCGTCAAACTTCGCCGCGCACGCCTTCGCCATCGACGTCCGGTTCTTCGTCGTCTCGCTCATGAGCGCCGAGAGTTTGGCCTGGTACTCCGCGAGCAACTCCTGGCCCGGGTTCTGAGGTAGCTGCGGCAACGCGGCCCGCATGTCGATCTGCCGCTGCTGTGCGTACGCCCGCACCTCGGCCAGGCAAGTGGAGGGGTTCGTACCTTGGGGGGTCGTACTTCCCTCCGGCGCTTGATGTGCGCTCAGGATTCCGGCCAACGCGACGACACCAGCGAGTCTCACCATGTGACTACTCCAGTCCTCGTCGTAGAAACACCAGAAACTCTTCCGCGCTTCTCGTGAGGCCGCCGAACGCGACCTTCGGTTGGCCGTCGGGCGTGAACGCCGCGTAGTAGGGCAGCGCGACCGTGCCGAACAGGCGCTGCTCCATCGCCTGGTACTTGCGGTAGATCTCGCCCCGGCCGTCAGTATAGAGCCGCGCGCGGACGAAGCGCGCCAGTTCGCGCGCGACCTCGGGGCGCGTGAACATGTTGGCCTCCATCCAGCGGCAGTTGGTGCACGTGTAGCCGGTGAAGTCCACGAGCAGCGGCCGGTTCTCGCGTTTGGCCTGGGCGAGCGCCGCGTCGAAGTCGTTGAGGATCCACGGCAACTCGCCGCCGTGGGCGCCGGCGAGATCCGCGGGCGGCAGGAACGCTTCGAGCTCGCCGAGCCGCCGGCCGGTGAGTCCGCTCCCGAGCCACAGCGCAAGCGCGACGCCGCCGGCGACGGCCGTCAGGCGCGCCAGTCGGGGCCGGGCAAGTCGCGGCGCGTAGCCGAGCCGCGTCAGGCCGGCGAGATACGCGACCAGGATGACCGCAATCACAATCCACACGACGAGCACCACGTCGCGCGTAAAGATGTTCCAGCCCCAGACCAGGTCGACATTCGACAGGAACTTCATCGCGGCCGCGAGCTCGAGGAGCCCCATGGAGGCCTTGACCGCGATGAGCCACGTCCCCGAGCGCGGCAGCGACGCGACCAGGTGCGGCGCCAGCGCGAGGCCGATGAAGGGCAGCGCGAAGACGCCCGAAAACGCGAGCATGCCGGCCAGCGGCCACTGCCAGTCGCCCTGCGAGGCGACGACGAGCAGTGTGCCGAGGAAGGGCGCTGTACAAGTAAAGGACGTCAGCGTGAAGGCGAGCCCCATCAGCGCCGTGCCGACGAATCGGCCGCGCCCGGAGTCGGCCTTCGACGCGGCGGTCAGCAGGCGCGACGGCAGCGCCAATTCCCACACGCCGAAGAGACTCAGCGCGAACGCGACGAACAGCGCCGTCACGCCGAGGTTCAGCCACGGATCCGCGGCGAAGCGATTCAGTCCCGACGCGCCGAAGACCACGGCGAGCAGAAAACCAAGCGCGGTGAACGTGAGCACGATGCCGAGGCCGTAGACGAGCGCCTGCGTCACGGCCTCGCGGCGGCCTTCGACTGCGCTCAGGCCAGGCCGGCGCGTCCGACTCGTGAAGTAGGACACCGTGATCGGCACCATCGGAAACACGCATGGCGTGAGCAGCGACAGCGCGCCCATCAACGCGGCCAGGCCGACGTACGCGCCAAGCGTGCTGGCTCTCGACGATGCGGCCAGGTCGGGCACAGGGACGCGCGCGTCTTCTTTGAGTAAGGAAGATGATGGCGTTAGTTCGTTCCTAGTACCTGCCGTACCCGGCGCACCTGGCGTACCGACGAGGATCTCGACCGTGAGTTCTTCTTCTGTCGGCGGCAGGCAGAGCCGGTCGTTGCAGACCTGGAACAGGACCATCGCGCGGAACAGGTGCCGACCGTTCGCGGTGCCGGCGGCGACCTTGAGAGGCAGCGTGAACGTCGCGCGGTCCTTGTGGAACTGCGTGTCGATGTTGAAGTTCGGATCGAACTCGACCGTCGGCACCGGGCTCTGGATCGCGCCGGCGAGTGCGAACGGCTGCCCGGCCGGGACTTTGATCACGAGCGCGTTCGGCGGCGGCGGCTGCGCGATTGAATATAGATGCCAGCCTTCGTCGATCCGCGCGTTGAGATCCACCTTGACCGGCCCGCCGGCCTTCACCGCGGCCGCGTCGGGCCTGACGATCGACCAGTACACTGCCTTCTGCGCCGAGGCGTCGGTGGCCAGACCGAGCAGCCCGAGCGTGACGGCGGCGACAGCGCGAGCGCGCAGGGCGTTCATCGTCAAGGGTTGAACGATTGTATCGCCCCCGCGCGCATAATGGCCCTGGACTCACCTCGGCGCGATGGCCGACCGGTTCCTACGCGAGCTTCAGGACATCCAGCGCCGGTACGAGAGCGAGACGCGGTCCGGCGAGAACGGGGCGAAGCAGGGCGACTGGAGCAAGCGAGTGGCCGCCGACCTGGCCGCGCTTGATGCGTTCAAGGACAAGGGAAGCGATGGAGGCCGGGTCTTTAGACCCGGCGACGCGCCGCCTTGCCCGTATCAGCCGAGTACTGTTACTTTTGTAGGTCCAGTCGCCGCGATCCTCCGTGCTGGGAGATCGTTCAACGGTAGGACACCTGCCTCTGGAGCAGGTTATCGGGGTTCGAATCCCTGTCTCCCAGCCAGCTACGCCACATCCTTCTTTTGCACGTGTCGGGACAGGACCTCGTTGATCAAAGTCTGGTAGCCGATCCGGCGCCGGCGGGCCTCCTGCCGAAAGCGAGCGAGGACCGCGGGATCGACGCGGATCGCGATCAACCGCCGCGGCTCGTCGCCGAGCGGCGGACGCCCCACGCGTCGCATGCCCTTCAGTTGCTCGGACGACGAATCGGGGATGTCCGAGAAGTCAATCGTTCGCTTGGTAGGCCGCGCGCTCGCGCCGGCTCGCGCGCCGCGCGCTGATGAGACGGATCGATTCGGCATTGCCGCTCCTCCTCCACGTATAGGCGACCATCAGCACCCGCCCGTCGGCGGCTTCACCCAGCCGCCGGAAACCGCGCTTCAGCCCCTGAGTGCTGCCGGTCAGGCCCGTCCAAGGCCCTGGCGTCGAGGAAGACGGTCACGGCGTCGTCGAAGGTCACGCCGTGCTTGGCCGCGTTGGCGTCAGCCTTTCGCGGGTCCCACTCGAACACGAATTAAGTATATACGGAACACCGGGCTGGCCCAGAACACCCAGGATGACTGATTCTCCCTGTTAACCAATCCCCGAACGCGCGCGTATCCTGATGCAAGCGTGGGGATCCAGGACATCCGGCACAGCCTGCGCAGCCTGGCGAAATCCCCCGGTTTCGCGTTCGTCGCCGTGGTGTCGCTGGCGCTTGGGATCGGCGTCAACACGGCGATCTTCAGCGCATTGAATGCGCTGCTGCTGCGGCCGCCGCCCGTGCGGGATCTCGATCGCACCGTGTACGTCTACCATGCCGATCCGGCACATCCCGACCGGGGCACGTCCTTTGCCGCCTACCAGCACTATCGCGATCGAACGGAGACATTCTCCGCAGTGATGGCGTTCAGCGGCGCTCGGCCGCTGTCCTTGATCGACCGCGAGCGACGCGACCAAGTCTACGCAGAATTGGTGTCGGGGGATTTCTTCGCCATCGCGGACATCACCCTGCGCCTGGGACGCCCGTTCGATCGCGAGATCGACCGCGCAGTGAATCCGCCGCTCGTGACCGTCCTGAGCCACGCGCTGTGGCGGCGTCGTTTCGGGTCGGACCCGGCGATCGTGGGGACCGTCGCGGATCTGAACGGCCGGCTGTTCACGATTCTCGGCGTCGCCGAGACGGGATTCACAGGCCTGGATTCCGAAGTCTCAGCGGATCTCTGGATACCAATGACGACGTGGGCCCACCTCGTCGGCGAGCCCGCGCGACTAACTAGTGAAGAGCATTGGGTCACGACCGTCGCGAAGATGAAGGAAGGCGTCACGCTCGAACAGGCGCAGGCCGCGATGGGCGTAGTGGGACAGCAGACGAAGGTGAGGCCGGCAGGGCAGCGTTCGCCGGGGTCCGCTGGGGAAGCGCTCGAGATTGGCGCAGCCGCGTTCGCGGTCGGGTTGCTCGTGCTCACGCTGGCGTGCACGAATGTGGCGAACCTGCTGATGGCCCGAGCCGCGGCGCGTCAGCACGAGATGTCGATCCGCGTGGCGCTCGGCAGCAGTCGCGGCCGTCTCATCCGATTGTGGCTGACCGAAAGTCTGCTGCTCGCTATTTCAGCCGGCATCCTCGGCCTCTTTGTCGCGTCGTGGCTCCTCGACCTCGTCGTCGCCTTCAAGCCGCCGACGTTCATCGGGCAGTCGGAAGCCCCGACGCTGCCGCTCGACTTCCACCTCGATGTGCGTGTCTTCGCCTTTACCCTGGGCCTCTCCGCGTTTGCCGCAATGGTCGTCGGCCTGATTGCGGGGATCCAAGGTTCCAAACCAGGCGTGAGGCGCTTTGCGCCGGGCTTCAACGTGCGAAGCGGTGTCATCGCGTTGCAGATGGCGTTGTCGACGATTCTCCTGATCCCGTGCGGGTTGTTTGTCAGAAGCTGGATGAACGCCTCGGCGATCGCGCCCGGGTTCTCGGCTGAGAACGTGCTCCTGCTTCCGATCTCGAACGATCAGGCGGGTGTGCGCGTGCAGAAGCCACCCGGTTTCGAACAGCAGTTCCTCGCGCGCGTCGCGGCCCTGCCGGGTGTCGAAACCGCGACGGTCATGGATCCGGTGCCGTTGTGGTTCGGGGGCAACGCCGCGTATTTTTCGATCGAGAGCAGCCAGGCGTCTCGCGCCGCTCAGCGAATCGGGTACTCGCGCGTGGGCCCAAAGTACTTCGAGACCCTGCGCATCCCATTGCTGCGCGGGCGCGACTTCACGACGTCGGACAACCCGTCCGCGCCGCCCGTGGCCATCATCAACGAGACGATGGCGCGCCGCTTCTGGCCCGACGGCAGGGCGCTTGGCCAGCGCATCCGCAATGGCGACGCGTCCATCGAGATTGTGGGCATTGCGAGTGACGCGAAGTATCGGAGCCTCGCCGAATCCGCGGAGCCGTGGCTGGCCCGTCCGCTTGCGCAAGACCCGACAGACAATCCATCACTCTCGCTGGCGGTGCGGGCGACAGGCGATCCGATGCAGCTCAGAGCCGGGATCGAGCGCGAGGTGAAAGCGCTCATCCCAACTTGGCCGGCATTTCAGTTCCGCACGCTCGACGAAGGGTTGAAGTTGCAGCGGCTCCTGCCGCGTCTTGGTGCGACGCTCCTGGGCGTGCTCGGTGCGTTCGGCCTGCTCCTGGCGGCGGTGGGCGTGTACGGCGTGATGGCGTATGTCGTGCGGCAGCGGACCCATGAAATCGGGATACGGCTGGCGCTTGGTTCCCCGACGTTCAGCGTGCTCGCGCTGGTGATGAAGCAAGGGATGGCGGTCTGCCTGGTCGGCGCCGC
>JANOGJ010000031.1:0-3874 GCA_031405995.1 Acidobacteriota bacterium | reverse complement strand
CACCAGTTGGAAGCTCAAGAGCAACCTCGACCACACCGGGCAGCCTCTCGAGCTCGTGCCGCCGGCGACCATGGTGGGAAGTGCGCTTCTGCCCCGGCCCTTCACGCTCAGCACCGACGACGCGGTTCAGTCGGCCGTGCTGTCCAGCGCGCTGTACCGGCCGAGCGCGCCAGGCCTGACGCTCGGCAAGAGTCCCGGCACGCTGCGCTTTCAGTATCAGGACGCGTCCGGCCTCACGGCGCAGAAAGCGTTCTACTTTCAGCCGGAGGGGCGATCGTTCGTCGTGAACATGGAAGCGGTGGTGGAAGTTGGCGGCGCCGCGCGACCCGTGACGATTCACTGGGGCCCGGCGATCGGCCTCTTCGATCCCGCCGTGGCCCAGACGACGCCGCCGCGCGTCGTGCAATTCCACAACGGGTCGGTCGCGCGGATCGTGGCGGGCTCGCTCCCCGTTCCGGCGCGCTACGAAGGCGCGCTGCGGTTTGCCGGCGTCGAGGACCACTACTTCGTTGCCGCCGTCGTGCCGGGCGACATGCCGGTGCGCGTGGACTACGCGCCGGTGTTCGTGCCGGTGCCCGGCGCGAAGGCCGGCGAGACGCACCCGCTCATCGCCTTCTCGGTCAGCCCGAAGACGGAGGGCTCCCCGTCGCGCACCGTGACGATCCCGTTCTTCATGGGGCCGAAGGACTTCGATCGCCTGAAGGAAGTGGACAAGGAATTCGTGCGCGCGATCGATTTCGGGATGTTCGCGTGGCTCGTGGTGCCGCTGCTCCGCGCCCTCAAGTGGCTCAACACCTACATTCACAACTTCGGCTGGTCGATCATCGCGCTCACGGTGCTCATCAACATCGCCATCTTCCCGCTCCGGCATCGCAGCATGGTCTCGATGCGGAAGATGCAGACGCTGCAGCCCCAGGTGAAGGCGATTCAGGAGCGGTACAAGAAGTACAAGTTCACCGATCCCGAGCGCCAGAAGATGAACACCGAGATGATGGGGCTCTACAAGCAGCACGGCGTCAGTCCGGCGAGCGGCTGCGTGCCGATGCTGCTGACCATGCCCGTGCTGTTCGCGTTCTACGCCATGCTGTCGGTGGCGATTGAGCTCCGGGGCGCGCCCTTCCTGGGCTGGATTCACGACCTGGCCGCGAAGGATCCCACCTATTTCACGCCGATCCTCATGGGCGGCACGATGTTCTGGCAGCAGCGCATGATGCCGACCACGGCCGATCCCGTGCAGCAGAAAATCTTTCTGTTCATGCCGCTCATCTTCACGTTCATGTTCCTCACGATGCCGAGCGGCCTCGTGGTTTACTGGACCACCAGCAACCTCCTCACGATCGGACAGCAGTACTTGACGAACCACCTCATCGGCGCGCCCGGCAAGCCGCGCCCCACAAAGAAGGCCCAGTCATGAGCGACCTCGACACCCACGTCATTGATTTCGTCGAGCGGGTCACCGGCGCGATGGGCCTGAACCTCGCCGTCGTCGTCGAAGAGACGCCCGACCACATTCGGCTCAACCTCACGGGCGACGACGCCGACGTGCTCCTCGAGCGCAAGGGCGAATCGCTCGACGCCCTGCAGGTCGTCGTCAACACCGCGTTCCGGCGCGACGCGCGCGGCGACCGCCACTACGTCGTCGACGCGCTCGGGTTTCGCAAGGGGAAGGACGCCGAGCTCCGGCAGATGGCGCAGTTCCTGATGGACAAGGCCCGCACGTCGGGCGAGCCTCAGGAAATCGGCCCGCTCAACCCGTACGCGCGGCGCATCGTGCACCTCGCCGTCGCGGAAGACACGACGCTCTCGACCGAAAGCCTCGGTGACACGTTCCTGAAAACGATCGTGATCGCGAAAAAGACATGACACATGTCTTTTGTCACCGACGACACCATCGTAGCGATCGCGACTCCTCACGGGCGCGGCGGAATCGGTGTCGTCCGCCTCTCGGGCCCGGATGCCGCGCGCGTGGCGTCCGTCCTGCTCGGCCGATCTGAACCGCTCGTTCCCCGCCACGCGACCTTCGCGCGGATTCTCGACCCGGCCACCGGCTCGTCCCGGTCACTCGACCACGTCGTCGCCACGTGGTTCGCGGCGCCGCAGTCCTACACGGGCGAAGACGTCGTCGAGATCAGCGGCCACGGCAGCCCGCCCGTCCTTCACCGCATCGTCGAACTGGCGATGGCCGCCGGCGCGCGGCTGGCCGAGCCAGGCGAGTTCACCTTGCGCGCGTACCTCCACGGCAGGCTCGATCTCGCCCAGGCCGAGGCGGTCGCGGACCTGATCGACGCGGTGACCCCGCTGCAGGCTCGCGCCGCGATGGATCAACTCGAAGGCACGCTGACGGCGGCGATCGCGCGCCTCGACGCGGCCCTGTTCGACCTGGTGGCGCGCCTCGAAGCGTCACTCGATTTTCCGGACGAGGGATTTCATTTCATCACGCGCGACGACGCCGTCCAGGAAACGGCGCGTGTGCATGGCGAGCTCGATCGGCTGGCCGAGGACGGCCGCGCCGGCCGCGTCATGCGCGAGGGCCGCACCGTGGCCATCGTCGGCCGCCCGAACGCCGGTAAGTCGAGTTTGTTCAACGCTCTCGTCGGCGCCGCGCGCGCCATCGTCACGGACGTGCCGGGGACGACGCGCGACCTCATCACGGAGCTCGTCGACGTGCACGGCATCCCGGTCATGTTCGTGGACACCGCAGGATTGCGCGACGCCGGCGACCCCATCGAGGTCGAGGGCGTGGAGCGCGCGCGCCAGGCGCAACAGATCGCCGCGCTGTCGATCGTGGTGATCGACGGAGCGGCGGCGCTCACCTCGGCGGATCGCAGCCTCGCCGCCGCCACCGGACGGAGCCTGGTCGTCGCCAGCAAGATCGATCTCGCCCGCGCCTGGCGTCCCGACGAGCTCGGCTCGGCGAGCGACGCCGTCGTCGAAGTCTCGGTGCTCACGGGCACGGGCCTCGCCGACCTCCGCCGCCGCATCGCGTCGGCGTTGACCGATCGCGACGACTGGCGCGATCCGCCGGTGATCACGAACGTCCGTCATCTCTCGCTCGTCGACGACGCGCGCGCGGCACTCGACCGCGGAATGGCCGCGCTGGCCGCCGGCGCCACCGAGGAACTCGTGCTCGTCGATCTCAACGCCGCCCGCCGCGCGCTCGAGGAGATTGCCGGGCGCCGCACGCCGGACGATCTCCTGCGCCACGTCTTCAGCCGATTCTGCGTCGGAAAATAACCGGCGCCGGGTATGCCGGGCGCGCCGGGTACGCCAGGTACGGCGTTGGCGTAAAGTTCTTCCTCGTGAACGACTTCGACGTCGTCGTCATCGGCGCGGGACACGCCGGGTGTGAGGCCGCGTGGGCGGCCGCGCGCCTGGGCTGCCGCGTCGGGTTGTGCACGCTCTCGCCCGAAACCGTGGCGCTGATGCCGTGCAATCCGGCGATCGGCGGGACGGCTAAGGGCCACCTCGTTCGAGAGATTGACGCGCTGGGCGGCCTGATGGGACTCGCGACCGACGCGACGGGCATCCAGTTCAAGCTGCTCAACCGCAGCCGCGGCCCGGCAGTCTGGTCCCCACGCGCGCAAGCCGACAAGCGCCGGTACGGCGCATGGATGCGGGAGAAACTCTCAAAAACACCTCATATTCATTGGCTGTTTCGACGTGCGGGGCGAGTGCTCCACGAGGGCGGCCGCGTGACGGGGCTCGCCTTCGAGGAGGGTGATGCCGTCACGACGAGCGCCCTGGTGATCACGACGGGGACGTTCCTGAACGGCCTCGTTCACGTCGGAGACGAGCAGCGCCCGGCCGGCCGCGCGGGAGAGCCACCGACGACGGAGCTGGCGCAGTCGATCGCGTCACTTGGGTTCACGATGGG
>JANOGJ010000848.1:0-5306 GCA_031405995.1 Acidobacteriota bacterium | reverse complement strand
AGGCGGGCGCGGCGCTCGTAGCGCAGCGCCCGCCCGCCGGCGCCGGGCGCCGCCACCCGGCCCGCGGCCACCGCGAGCTCCTCGCGCGCCATCTCGCGGCGTGGCACCCGCAACAGTTCCGGCCCTGCCTGGTCGTGGAGGCTCCAGTAGACCTCGTCGCGCGCCGCCGCCTTCGCGTCGACCTCGCCTTCGTCCAGGAGAAAGGTCACGCGCCGGTCGCCCATCGCATCGGGCACGCGCTGCACGGCGTATTCTCCGTCCCGCCCCGCGATCTCGTAGACGAGCGGGATCTCGTACACGGAGGCCCCGGATCCCTGGAGCGCCAGCCGGACGATGGGCAAGGTGATGTCGTGCACGGGGTTGTAGAACTCCACCGCATCGCAGAGCACGTGGGTCGGCGCAAGCGGCACGAGCGCGGCGCGGACGCTCGCCGCGACGCTCCGCACGAATGCCAGGTCGTGGTCGAGGAGCGCGTCGTAAAAACGCGCCTCCGGAAAATTCAAGTAGACGGTTCGCTGCAGCAGGCCGATCCGCTGCAGGCCTTCCTGCGACTCGCGCACGCGTTGGACGCCCCCGCCGTCGGTCACCACGATCACGGCCACCGGAGGGTGTCGCTGCAGCACGCCATAGATGGCGAGCTCATGGCCCGGGTGTCCGAGCACGGCGACCACACGCGCGCCGGGGGGCGACCAGGGGCCGGTCGCGGTGCCGAGCCAGCTTGCCACCAGAGGCTCGTACTCGGATCGAGTGCCGC
Source organism: Acidobacteriota bacterium (assembly GCA_031405995.1). Lineage (GTDB taxonomy): Bacteria > Acidobacteriota > Vicinamibacteria > Vicinamibacterales > SCN-69-37 > JANOGJ01. The sequence continues at coordinate 4,552 of JANOGJ010000848.1, read as the reverse complement.
CGAAGGGCACGTGGGGGTGGGTCCGCACGAGATCCGGATTGGCGTCGAAGAGCCGCTTGGTGTACTTGTCGCGATGGGTCCAGAAGAGGCCGGCGGCGCACCGGCTGCACTCGTCGCCCTCTTCGTGGTGCGACGGCCGCGCCGGATCGCCCGTGAAGCTCTGCGAGACGCCGCTGATGGTCGGGAGCGCGGCGATACGGCCGCCGTGGGCCACGCGAATCAGGAACTCCCAGTCCTCGTATACGCGGAAACGCGGGTCGTAGCCGCCCACGCGCTGCCAGATTTCGCGGCGGAAGGCGGTGCCGGTGGTGTAGATAAAATTGCCGAAGAGCAGGCGATCCCGGCTGAATGACGTCTGCGCCGGCTCCTCGCGCACGACCCGCCCCTCGGGTGTCAGCGTGCGCCGGAGGACTCCCGCGTACACGAGATCCGCGCCCGTCTCCGCCAGCCCGTTCACCAGCGCGTCCACATGCCCCGGCGTGTACACGTTGTCATCGTCCAGGATGGCAATCGCGGCCGCGGTGCTGCGAGTGACGCCGAGGTTCAAGGCCTCGCCGCGGTCGATGGGTCCGGCAAGCTCGAGGTGCTGCAGGCCAGGCAGGCGCGCGCGGCGACTCTCGATGATCCTCTTCGCCGGCCCCCCGCTCATGTCCACGATGATCGTCTCGAAGTCCTGCCGCGTCTGAGCGGCGAGGCTGTCGAGCGCGTCCGCGAGGTGCGCGCGCCCGAGCGTCCGCACGATCACGGCCAGAGGGCGCGGAGGGGAGGCCGAGCCGGGGACGGCCATGCGCGCCAGCGTATCGCGATCGCGCGACGCCGGCAATTGCGCAGGATGGTGTATCGCTCATATCCTCGACGCATGCCTGCGGCGACCATCAACGGCCGATGCATCCACTGGACGGACGAGCACTACCAGGGTTTCTGGGCCAGAGTCGAGCGCGGGGACTGGGAGCCGCACACCTACGCATCGCTCGATCGCCACCTGCGGCCGGATGTCACCGTGATCGACGCCGGGGCGCACATCGGCGCCATCGCGCTTTATGCCGCGACGATTGCGAAACGGGTGATTTGCCTCGAGCCGGATCCGGTCTCGCTTGCCAGGCTGCGCCGCAACATCGCGGCGAATCCGGCGTTGGTGGAACGGATCGACGTGATTCCGCGGGCCTTGCGGCCGGCGCCTGGCACGGTGACGCTCGGGTCGTCGGCGGCGGGCGGTGACTCGATGTCCAGCACGGTCTTTCCCCATCCGAAGATGGCGTGGACGGTTGAGACAATAACGCCGGCGGACGTGGCTGCAGAGGCCGGCGGCGGGCCACTGTTCGTGAAGATCGACATCGAAGGCGGCGAATACGAGCTTGTGCCTGTTGGCCAGCCGTTGTGGGACCGGAGCGAGGTCACGGTCCTCTTGTCAACGCATCCTCAGATTTTGCACGCAGCCGGGCGCGGGTCCACGCTGCGTCATCAAACTCGCCGTGTATTCCGCGCGCTGGACGGCTTCCGCCGGACCCTCCTGACAGAATCGCGCCCGGGTGCGGCTCGGTGGGCCCTGGATCGCATCGGCGAGCATTGGCCGCTGCTGACAACGAGCGTGCCGCGCGACTGGTTGTTCGTCAGGAGGGTACGCCGTCGCCCGCTTGTCGGTCAGGGCCTCGGGGCGTAGGATCGGCAAGGCCGAAGCATGAGGGCTTTCTCGCCGGTCGTCGCCGCCGCCGCCCTGCTCGTGTTCTCGACGGCATCGTTCGAACAGGTGGCAGGCCGCGTTTCCGATCAGACCCGACAGCGGCCGCCGGAAGCATTCGCGTGCGCACCGAACGACCTCACCGTCTACACGGGCGTGGTGACGCGTTACCAGCGCGAGCGTGGAGTCACGACGCTGCGCATCCGCACCGACTGGGAGACCACCGAAGACGTGACGCTGCGCCACCCGGGCACCGATGATCCGTCGGCGTCGTTTCGCTACGCGGGCAAACCGTTCACGGCAGCCGACTGGGCGCGAGTCGAGCGGTCCAAGGGCGTGTTGCGCGCGGGCATACGGGCCGCGGCCTGGGTGTGCGCTGACGGGAAGGTGCTGGTCGACTGGAGTGTGCCGAAAGAAAAATAAGAGCGCCGGCCTGTGTCCTACCGATACGCCAACCACTGAGCGTTCATGCGGTCATTCTGACCAACCGTAAACTCGAACATGCAGCTGTCGTCGGTGTAGTCCATGAAGTTGTGAATCGGGTCGAGGCCCGGGAACTTCCCCCCCTTACCTGTGCACGTGTCACGACCCACCGGGCACCCGAACGCCGGCGACTTCTCGGCGGGCGTGTCGGCGACCAGGTCGCCGCCGAGGCTCCTCCTGTTCGCTACGGCGCAGCCGCCCTGGAAGGTGTGATAAAGGCCCAACCAATGTCCCACCTCGTGGGTACCCGTATCGCCCAGGTTGTAAGGAACAGCGGTCCCGCCCGGCAACGAGCTGTAGAGCACCACGACGCCGTCGTCGATGGGATTCGAGGCGTAGCTCGACGGGAAGGTGGCCCAACCCAGCAGCCCGCCTCCCATGTTATTCAAATAGACGTTGAGCGCGTTGGAGCCACCCTGGCGCAGTGCGCTCTTCATGGCCGTCTCTGCGCTCGTGCCTGGCGTCGCCGTGTACCAGGCATCGTTGGTCGTGTCGGTCGTCAGCGTCAGAGTGAACGAGAAGCCCGATCCGCCATACGCGGCGTTGAGGATGGAGATCTGGTCAGTCACCTGCTGATCGGTCGCATTCCCTCCCCCGGCGCTGGGGTGAATGCGGTGGACGTAGACGGGAACATCCTTCGATGCCGTCAAGAAGATCCCCGACGACCGCTCCAGGACGCGCTGCGTGTAGGCCTCGATGGCAGTCGCTGTTGCTTCGTCGAGGTCTTTGGTCCCGCAGACGAGCTGTCCGGACGCGACGGCGCCCTGCGGCGCGGCCTGCGCGACTCGTTCAACCGCGTTCTGCGGGCCCTGCCGTGCCCCGCCAATCGTGACGGTGCCCACCGTCAGCGCCGCGATCGCCATCATTACACTGAGACGCACATACGTCACTTTAGTCATGAGTCATTTCACCTCAATCGTATCTCTGCCGCGCCCTACTTGCCGCGCAGCCGCGCCACCGTTCCGTCCACGCCATTCGGCAGTGGCTCGTTCGCAAACTGGTCCTCATCCCGCAGGGTCGCCTTCAACCGGAGGAGCTCGGCCTTGAGCGTCGCCGTGACCTGCTCGTGCCCGGGCACGCCGTAGAGGTTGTGGAGCTCGAGGGGATCATTCACGAGGTCGAAGAGCTCCCACTGATCTTTTTTCCAGAAGGAGATCAACTTGTGCGTGCGCGTGCGAACGCCGTAGTGCGCGCGCGTGTTGTGATCGCCCGGGTCGTGGTAATACCGGTAGTACATCGAGGCGCGCCAGTCGGCCGGCGTGCGTCCACCGAGGACGGGCAGCAGGCTGCGCCCCTGCATGTCTGACGGCACTCTCACCCCAGCGAGGTCGAGGAATGTCGGCGCGAAATCCACGTTCAGGGCGATCGCGTCGCTGCGCGTGCCCGGCTTGATACCCGCGGGCCATCGGACCAGGAAGGGCATCCGCAGCGATTCTTCGTACATGAAACGCTTGTCGAACAACCCATGGTCGCCCAGGAAGAACCCCTGGTCGCTTGTGTAAATCACCAGCGTGTTTTTCGTGAGCCCGTTGCGATCCAGGACGTCGAGTAGGCGGCCGACGTTGTCGTCGACCGACTGGATCGTCGCCAGATAATCCTGCATGTAGCGCTGGTACTTCCATCGCGCCAGTGCCTCACCGGTGAGCGTGACGCTCGTGCCGCCGCGGGTCGTCGTGACCGTCTCGGGCTTGGTCGCGAGCCAGCTCGTGAGCTCGGTGCCCGCGAGGCCCGGCGGCGGCGGGATCTTGAGATCGCGGCGGGTGAGGTCGGCTGCGACGCGTTGCAGATTCTCGTGGAGTGCGTCCGTCCGAGTGGCGTAGGAGTCCCAGAGCGTCTCCGGTTCCGGAATCCATCGATCCACAAACTGGGCGCGGTGGGCGGCGTCGGGCTCCCAGGGCCGGTGCGGCGCCTTGTGATGAAGCATCAGAAAGAACGGCTTGGTCCGCGGCCGATTCTTGATGAAGTCAATCGCCAGGTCGGTGACGACATCGGTCACGTACTGTCCCGTATACGTTTGCTCGCCTGTCGCGGTGTAGAGCACCGGATCCATGTAGGCGCCTTGCCCCGGCAGGATCTCCCACCGATCGAAGCCGACAGGATCGCTGCCGAGGTGCCACTTGCCGATCATGCCCGTGTAGTAGCCGCTCTCCTGCAGCAGCCGGGCCACCGTGCGGCGCGAGCTGTCGAAGCGGTTGAACATCGGCACGCCGTTCAAGTGGGAGTACTGCCCGGTGAGGATCGTCGCGCGACTGGGCGTGCAGATCGAGTTGGTCGCGAACACACGCCGCAGCATCGCGCCCTCGCGGGCCAGGCGATCGATGTTGGGTGTCACGTTGACCCGGGACCCGTACGCGCTAATCGCGTGCGCGGCGTGGTCGTCCGACATGATGA
>JANOGJ010000813.1:0-11016 GCA_031405995.1 Acidobacteriota bacterium | reverse complement strand
GTCAGCGGTCACCGGATCAACCTAGATGAAGTCGAAGAGATAGACCGACTGCGGCTTGCTGTCCTCGAGGACCTGGAAATCTGAGGGGGTCAGCCCCTCGATCACCCGGCCATCGCGGCGCGGATACACATCGACGTAGACAAGGTTCGCGCCGCTGCGGAAGACCGGCGCACGTTGAGTCGGCAGTTGAAGGGGCGGCGGCGCCAGCCCAAGAACGCTGAGGACAAGGCCGCCGAACGCGACGCGCGCGAAGCGAGCGATCATGAGCTTGTCCTCACACTCTCAGGCAGATCACGCAGGCAGACCCATTATCCTCCGTGCCTCCGTGCCTCCGCGTCCTCCGTGTTGAAGGTCTTTCGACGCTACACGCGCCCAAACGCCATCCCCTTCAGCGCGGCGATGCGCTTGTGCATCGGCGGGTGCGTGGCCCACATGTCGGCCCAGCGGCCTTCCTTCTCGTCGATCTTCAAGCCGAGCGGATCGCTGATGCACAGGTGAGCCGTGCCGCGCTTGATCGACGCCGTGGGGCCCGCGGCGTGCTCGATCTTCTCGAGCGCCTGGGCGAGGGCGAGCGGATTGCGGGTGAGCTCGGCGCCGGTCGCGTCCGCCAGGTACTCCCGGGTCCGTGAGACCGACAGGGCCATCAGGCGCCCGAGGAGCGGCGCCAGGATCATCGCCAGGATCCAGATGGCGAAGAAGATCACCGCGCCGCCCCCGCCATTCTTCGAACGGCGCGACGACCCCATCCGGGTCCCGCCGAACCGCATGGCGCGGCTCGACCAGTCCGCGAGCAGGATGATCATCCCGACGAGCGCGGCCACGACAGTCATCAGCCGGATGTCGTAGTTGCGGATGTGCCCCATCTCGTGCGCGACGACGCCTTGCAGTTCCTCGCGGTTGAGCGACCGCAGCAGCCCGTCGGTCACGGCGATGGACGCGTGCGCCGGATCGCGGCCGGTCGCGAAGGCGTTTGGATCGTTGTCCGGAATCACGTAGGCGCGCGGCGGCGGCACGCCGGCGGCGATCGCCATCTCGTGCACGACGTTCGTGAACTGCTGGTAGCGCAAGCGGTCGTCGTCATTGGGCGCCGCCTGAAGCCGATCCTCGACGGGCTCGGCCGAAGCCGAGAGCAGGATCGCCCGGTCGCCGCCGCGCAGACTCCAGAAGGCCTGGCCGCCGCCGAGCGCGAGCGCGGCCACGGTGCCGACCGGCACGTACGTCTCGCCGCTGCCGATGACGAAAAGATCAACGCCCGCGCCGATGAACATCGCCAGCGCGACGAACACCGCCATGACGAGCCAGGTCCTCCGCCGGTTGGCGGCCTGCTGTTCGAGGAGGTTCATCCCCGCTTCATCGACAGGTCAACCGTCGGCACGTTGCGCTCGGCCGCTTCGGTGATCTCGTAGAGCTCGGCGGCCTTGAAGCCGAGCGCGCCCGCGGCCAGGACCGCCGGGAACGTCTCGCGCGCGATGTTGTACTTCGTCGCGATGTCGTTGTAGAACTGCCGCGCGAAGCCCACCTTGTTTTCCGTGGACGAGAGTTCTTCCTGGAGCATCTTCACGTTCTCGGTCGCGCGGAGCTGCGGGTAGTTCTCGGCCACCGCGAACAGCCGGCCGAGCGCCTGCGTCAACTCGCCTTCCTTGCGGCTCGCATCGGCAGGGCCCGTCGCCGACATGGCCTTCGACCTCGCCTCCATAACCGCCGTGAGCGTGTCCTTCTCGAACTCCATGGCGCCCTTCACGGTGTTCACGAGATTCGGAATCAGATCGTGCCGCCGCTTGAGCTGCACGTCGATCTGCTTCCAGCCGTTCGTCGTCTGGTTGCGCAACCCGACCAGCCGGTTGTAAACGGCGATGGCCCAGAACACCAGCACCACGATGAGGCCGAGCACGACCCAGAAGAACGTCATCAGACCCTCCAGTCCAGCACGAACGAATCGGTGAGCGCCTCCGCCTGGTGGACCGCGCCCGCCGGCACGCGCAGCACCTCGCCCTCGCGCACCGTGACGGCCTCGCCGCCCACGACCGCGTCGAGCGCGCCCTCGAGCACGTAGATCCACTGATCGCCGGGATGCGCGTGGGCCGGCACGATCGCGCCCTGTTTCAAATAGGTCTGCGCGACGGTCTGGCCCGCGGCGGCGATCGTCTTGCGCGCCACCATCTCGGTGACCTTGTCGAGCGGCAGGTCATCCCACCGGGAACGAGAGGCGCCGTCGGGCATAGCCAAGTTCTCGGCGGAGTATAATCGACCGGTTGCCCGGCGCCACTTCGACGTCCCCCGCCCCGGTGATTGACGGGCTCTCGCGCGACGCCCTGATCGGCATCTACCGGACGATGCTGCTCTCGCGGCGCATCGACGACAAGGAAATCCAGCTCAAGAACCAGAGCCTGATCTTCTTTCAGATCAGCGGCGCCGGCCACGAGGCCGTGCTGGTCGCGGCCGGCCTCGCCCTCAAGCCGGGCTACGACTGGTTCTATCCGTACTATCGCGACCGCGCGCTCTGCCTCGCGCTCGGGATGACCCCGCTCGAGATGTTCCTGAGCGGCGTGGGCGCCCAGGACGACCCGAACAGCGGCGGCCGGCAGATGCCCTCGCACTGGGGGCACAAGGCGCTGAACATCGTGTCGCAGTCCAGCCCGACCGGCACCCAGTGCCTGCAGGCGGTCGGCTGCGCCGACGCGGCGATGCTCTACCCGCAACTGCCGGGCCTGCGCGAACCGGAGTCGCGCTTCAAGAGCGACGAAGTCGTCTACGTCTCGCTCGGCGACGGCACCGCGAGCGAAGGCGAGTTCTGGGAATCGCTGACGACGGCCTGCGTGCGCAAACTGCCCGTGCTGTTCCTCGTCGAGGACAACGGCTACGCCATCTCGGTGCCGGTCGAAGTCCAGGTGCCTGGCGGCGATTTGTCCGCGCTGGTGTCGTCCTTCCCCGGCCTCGGCGTCTTCCGGTGCGACGGCACGGATGTGCTCGCGTCGTGCCGGACGCTGAAGGACGCCGTGTCCTACTGTCGCGACCGCAAGGGCCCCGCGCTCGTGCACGCCAAGGTCGTCCGGCCGTACTCGCACTCGCTCTCTGACGACGAAAAGCTCTACAAGACCAAGGCGGAGCGCGCCGAGGAAGCGACGCGCGATCCCATCACGAAGTTCGCCGCCTGGCTGCGGGGCCAGGGGCTCGCGACGGACGCGGACCTCGCCGCGATCGCGGTCAACGTGGACCGTGAGGTGACCGAGGCCGCCGAAACCGCCGTGAAAGCGGCGAAACCGGCCAAGCACACGGTCGGTCTCTGGCTGTACTCGCCCGACGTGGACCCGGCCTCCGCGGCGTTCGAGAGCGCCATCGAACCCGAGGGCAAGCTCGACACGATGGTCGCCGCGATCAACCGCACGCTGAAGGACGAGATGGCGGCCAACCCGCGCATGGTCGTCTTCGGCGAGGACGTCGCCGACGCCACGCACGAGGAGAAGCTGAGCGAAGTCCAGGGCAAGGGCGGCGTCTTCAAAGTGACCCACGGCCTGCAGAAGGCCTACGGTTCAGTTCGGGTGTTCAACTCGCCCCTCGCCGAAGCGAACATCGTCGGCCGCGCGATCGGCATGGCGACGCGAGGCCTGAAGCCCGTCGTCGAGATCCAGTTCTTCGACTACATCTGGCCGGCAATGATGCAGCTTCGCAACGAAGCGTCGATGCTGCGGTACCGGTCGAGCAACGCGTTCTCGTGCCCGATGGTCATTCGCGTGACGATTGGCGGCTACCTGCGCGGCGGCGCGCCGTACCACAGCCAGTCAGGCGAGAGCATCTTCGCGCACTGTCCCGGCCTGCGCATCGCGTACCCGTCGAACGCGGAGGACGCCGCGGGCCTGCTGCGAACCGCGATCCGCTGCGAGGATCCGGTGCTCTTTCTCGAACACAAACACCTGTACCGGCAGACCTACAACAAGGGCGTGTATCCGGGGGCGCGCTACACGCTGCCGTTCGGCAAGGCCGCCGTCCGGCGCGACGGCACCGACGTCGTCGTCATCACCTGGGGCGCGCTCGTGCAACGGTCCATCCTGGCGGCGCAGCAAGCCGAAAAGGACGGCATCAGCACGATGGTGATCGATCTGCGCACCATCATGCCGTTCGACTGGGCGGCGATTGCCGACGCCGTCAAAAAGACGAACCGCATCATCATCGCGCACGAGGATCAGCTCACGTGCGGGTTTGGCGCCGAACTGGCCGCGCGTGTCGCGAGCGATCTGTTCGAGCATCTCGACGCGCCGGTCCGCCGCGTGGCCGCGATGGACGTGCCGGTCGCGTATTGTCCGGATCTCGAAGAAGTGATCCTCCCAGGCTCGGCCGACGTGCTCGCCGCGATCGTCGAGACCGCGCGGTACTAAGTCTCCCGGCCGCGCGGATTTCGGCGCCGTCCGATCAAAAACCTGCGCGCACGTTGATCACGCGGAGAATCTGCGCGCGCGTTGATCACAAACTAACATTTGTGAAAATGTTGACGACCTCCGTGTAACTCCTACGTCGATCTCAGGTCATCATCGGAGCCTCGAATCAGGTTGACGCCTGATCGCGACTGGCACGCCAATTGCCAAAGTAAGCTGCAGCCAATTCTTTTCTTAACCGTCTGTGCAAGCAGCACCCCACTCTGCAAGCGCACGAACACGCAGAGGAGGGTCTGCCCTTGTTCAGCAACCATTCATTTCCGCGTCGTACGCTACTTTTTGTCTTGGCCGTCGGACTCGCGGCGTACGCGCTCCCGTCCGGGCTCGTGGCCCAGGCCGGCCAGGCCCCCGGCGGGTTCGTTGAGATGATGACGTCGGCTGTCGCCCGGCAACAGCCGAGCGCCTCGCAGATTGCGGGCTTCGTGCCGGCGTCACGCGGCCGATTCTCATTTCCCGCCCCATACAGCACGGAGGGCTATCGCATCACGATCCCGTCCGACTGCGCGGGTGTCGACTGCATTCAGCAGGAGGGCTATTCCTTCTGGCGCAACATCAACGCGCACGCCGGACAGCCTATGCTGAGGCTCTTCGTCGGCCTCCAGGACCACGGCTACGTGACGATGTTCACGGTGGACAAGGCGACCGGCACCGTCACGAACAACGGATCGATCTTCGGCACGCCGACCGCGAGCAACCCGCTGTCCTACTCGCGGGGCGGCGGCTGGTTCTGGAGCGGCACCGACCCGGACATCCTGTACGCCTATGCGACGTCGCAGCTCGTCGCGAGGAACGTCGTGACAGGTGCGCAGACGGTCGTCCTCGACCTGGCGTCGACCGGCGCGCTGGCCGCCCACGGACAAGGCACCGGCGTCCGGGTGTGGGCCGCCATGGGATCCGACGACGGCAATAGCTGGGCGATGACCGTCCGGAGCACGTCCACCGGTCAGGACTCCGGCTGCGCGCTGTACCACCGCCCGACGAACGCCTGGCACTTCATCCTCGGCCCCATGGGGGACTGCTTCGTCGATCGCAGCGGCGCCTACTGGACCGCGTCGGTCGGGGGCGCCTCTGCAGGCACCGACCTTCGCAAGGGGACGATGAATCCGTGGTCGGTCGGCGATCTGCTGACCGACCCACAGGGCGCGCCGGGCCACCTCGACCATGGCTGGGGCTTCATGCTCGGCGAGGACAACTGGAACGCGATGCCCCAGGCGCTCCGCCTCTGGGACTTGTCCCTGCCGTATGGCGCCACGGGTCAGGGCCGCGTCGTGCACCACATGACGCAATGGGGCAGCGACACGTACGTGCAGCCCACGATCGGTAACGGCCAGCCGGCGACGCTCGCGACCATCGGCAGTCAGTACGGCTGCAGTACCACGACGTTCTCCGTCACGCCGTCTTCACCGGCCCCGCGCGAGCGCGAGATCGTGTGCTTCCCCCTCGATGGCTCCGGCCGCATGCTCGTCGTCGCGCCGAACATGACCAACATGAGCGCCTCGGGCGGCAGCATCCCTTACTATCGGGCGCCGAAGGGCAACTTGGACAAGTACGGCCAGTACTACTACTGGATCACGAACATGGGCGGCAACCGCCTGGAGGCCTTTCTCGTTCGTGTGCCCTTCCAGGTGTTGATGGGCGGGGGATCGGGCGACACGACGCTGCCGACAGTGTCCCTGGCGGCGCCAGCCAACGGCGCGACGGTGAGCGGGGCCGTCGCGGTTTCCGCCACGGCGTCGGACAACGTCGGGGTCACCGGCGTGCAGTTCCGCCTCGACGGCGCGAACCTGGGCGCCGAGGACACGACGAGTCCGTACTCGATCAACTGGACCACGACGACCACCACGAACGGCAGCCACACGCTGACCGCCGTCGCCCGCGATGCGGCCGGCAACACGACCACCGCCGCCTCGCGCACCGTCACCGTCAGCAACGCGGCGCCCGGCGACACGACGGCCCCGACGGTCGCCTTGAGCGCCCCGGCGAGCGGCGCGACGGTGAGCGCGACGGTCGCGGTCTCCGCCACGGCGTCGGACAACGTCGGCGTCGTCGGCGTGCAGTTCCGCCTCGACGGCGCGAACCTGGGCGCCGAGGACATGACGAGTCCCTATTCGATCAACTGGAACACGACCACCACCGTGAACGGCAGCCACACCCTGACGGCGGTCGCACGCGACGCGGCCGGCAACACGACCACCGCCGCCTCGCGCACCGTGACCGTCAACAACGCGGGGCCATCGCTCGGCGGCCTCGTCGCGGCCTACGGCTACAACGAAGGCGGTGGGACGACGACCGCCGATTGGTCGCCGACCGGGAACGCGGCCACGCTGGTGGGGGCCTCCTGGGCTGCCGGCCAGTTCGGGTCTGCCCTGTCGACGAGCGGCGCCAGCTTTGCGGAAGCGGCCGACAACGACGCGTTGACTCCTGGTACCACCGCGACGTTCTCCGCCTGGGTCTACCTGACCGGCACGCCGGGTGAGGTGGCGTCGATCGTCAACAAGTGGAGCCAGTCCGGCGAGGACGAGTACCTCTTTGGGCTCGCCTCCGACCGGAGTCCCATCTTCGCCTGGCAGACGACCGCGGGCGCCGGGTGGGGTACGCCGGGGTTCAACTACGCCATGGGTACCGGGCAGGTCGCGCTCAATACCTGGACCCACGTGGCGGTCGTGCGAGACTCCACGGCCTTGCGGTTCTACGTCAACGGCACGCTGACATCATCGACCACCCCGATGGACGGCAACCCGTTCCGCAACGGCTCGAACTCCCTTCGCGTGGGCGGTCAGAACCGCGGCACGATCAATCGCTACTTCCCGGGCCGCATCGACGAGCTCCGCATCTACTCGGCCGCGCTTACGGCGGCCCAGATCCAGGCGGACATGAACTCGGCGATTGGCGCGCCGGGCGACACGACGCAGCCCGACGTGTCCATCTCGGCGCCGGCCAACGGGGCGACGGTCAGCGGCTCGGTCCCTGTCTCCGCCTCCGCGTCGGACAACGTGGGTGTGGTCGGCGTGCTGTTCCGGGTTGACGGCGTGGGAATCGGGAGCGAAGTGACATCCGCCCCGTGGGCGATTCCGTGGGCCAGCACGGGCGTTGCGAATGGCAGCCATGCCCTGACGGCGATCGCCAGGGATGCGGCCGGCCACACGCGAACCTCGTCGGCGATTACCGTGACCGTGCAGAATTCGACGGCCGACACGACGGCCCCGACGGTCGCCTTGAGCGCACCCGCGAGCGGCGCGACGGTGAGCGCGACGGTCGCGGTTTCCGCCACAGCGTCGGACAACGTCGGCGTCACCGGCGTGCAGTTCCGCCTCGACGGCGCGAACCTGGGCGCCGAGGACACGACGAGTCCGTACTCGATCAACTGGACCACGACGACCACCACGAACGGCAGCCACACGCTGACCGCCGTCGCCCGTGATGCCGCCGGCAACACGACCACAGCCGCCTCGCGCACCGTCACCGTCAGCAACGCGGCGCCGGTGGGCGGTGCCGTCGCGGCATATGCCTTCAACGAAGGCACAGGCACGACGACCGCCGACGCATCGCCTACCGGGAATGTGGCCACATTGACTGGCTCGACGTGGGGTGCGGGGCGATTTGGCAACGCCCTGTCGACGAACGGCGCCGGCTATGCCAACGCCCCTGACGTCGCGGCGCTGACGCCGGGTGCCAACGCGACGTTCGAGGCCTGGGTCTTCATGACCAGCGCACCGACCGACCTGGGCTCGATTCTCAACAAGTGGAGCCAGTCGGCGGAGGACGAGTATCTCTTCGGCGTCCTCCCCGACCGCCGCGTGTTCTTCACGTGGAAGACGACCGCCGCGACCGTGTGGGGCACCCCGTCGTTCAACGAGGCCATGAGCACCGGCCTCGTGCCGCTCAATGTGTGGACACACGTCGCCATCGTCCGCACCGGCGCCACGCTCAGCTTCTACCTGAATGGCGTTCTGAGCTCGTCGGTCGCGGCCATGGACACCAACCCGTTCCGCAACGGCACGAACTCGCTCCGTGTGGGCGGCCAGGGACGCGGCGGCGCCAACCGCTACTTCCCGGGGCGCATCGACGAAGTGCGCATCTACAACCGCGCGCTGACCGTGGTTGAACTCCAGACCGACATGAACACACCGATCGGCGCGGCGCCGCCGCCGTCGCCGATCGGTTTCTCGCCCACGGTCAGGAAATGAACGCGTCCGTGTAAGCTCTCAGGATGTTCGCGGGCCGTTGCCTGGCCGCTTTCGCTGTGGCGGCGTCTGGACTCGCGGTCCAGGCGCCGCCGAATCGGCCCGCTGAAACACTCGCCGCCACGGGTGGCCTGCCCGCGCATATCGCCCTGGGCTTCCAGGACGCGGTCGGATTCGTCCAGGCCAGGTCCGGCGAGTTCCTGGTACTCGACCGCCGCGCGCATACCGTGTATGCCGTTAATGCGGCCAAGACGACCGTACGCAAGGTGCTGCAGGTCGGGTCCGAGCAGGGTAACGTGCTGCAGCCGGCGGCGCTGGCGATCAGCGCGGACGACATCTTCACGATCGCGGACTCACCGACCGCGTACGATCGGATTCAGTTCTTCAGCGTCAAAGGCACGTACCTCGGCGGCTTTCTGCAAACCAAGGACGCCACGCGGCTGGTCGTGGGCCCCCTCATCCTGAACGGCGTCGGATCGATGGCGTTCACGGGCAAGACGATCCTGCTCAACCGGCCCGAAGCGGGCGCCCTGTTCTCGGAATTCGAGATGGCGGGCGCCGTGGTCCGGCACGTCGGCACGCTCCGGCCCACCGGTCAGGAGGCGGACCGCGGCGTGCATGCGGCGATGAACATCGGGCTGCCGCTCGTCGATCCGACCGGCGGGTTCTACTTCGTGTTCCAAACGGGCCGGCCGATGTTCCGCAAGTACGACGCGTCGGGCGCGCTGCTGTTCGAACGCCACATTGAAGGTCCCGAGCTTGACGAGAGCATCCTCAACCTGCCGACGACCTGGCCGCGCCGCCCGGCGGAGAGCGGCACGGTGCCGCTCGTCCTGCCGCTCGTACGCACGGCGGCCGTCGACTCGTCAGGCCGGCTCTGGGTGTCGCTGATGGCGCCGACGACGTATGTCTACGACCCGCGCGGAGAGAAGATCCGCACGGTCCAGTTCCGAGGGGCGGGTGTGATCTCGCCGGGGAGCTTCTTTTTCACCACGGACGGGCGGGTGTTGATTACGCCCGGGTGTTACGAGTTCACCGTCCGATGACGGAGCTTCGCCGCTCGCTCGGTCTCACGCACGCGACCGCCATGGTGGTCGGGACGATCATCGGCGCCTCCATCTTCGTCCAGCCGTCGGAGATCACGCGGCAGGTGCCGTCGGTCTCCGGCATCCTGCTCACGTGGCTGGCCGCGGGCGTGCTGACGCTCTTCGGCGCGCTCGTCTGCGCGGAGTTGTCGTCGGCGTACCCGCGCACGGGCGGCGTGTACGTGTTCCTTCGCGAGGCCTACTCCCCCGCCGCCGGGTTTCTCTGGGGCTGGGCGATGTTCTGGACGATGCACACCGGCATCATCGCGGCGATCGCGACGGTGTTCGCGCGGTACACGGCCTACTTCATTCCGATGGGCGATGTCGGGCTGCGCGTCACGGCGGTCGCGATCATCCTGATTCTGTCGGGCATCAACATGCTCGGCGTCCGGTACGGCGGCCTCGTGCAGAACGCGTTCACCGCCGCGAAGGTGGCGGCGATCGCCGTGATCGTCGTGGCCGGCCTGCTGTGGGCCGGCCCGGCGGGCGGCGCGCCGATCGCGCAGGCGCCGGGCGCCGCGGGCGAACTCGGCCTCACCGGCTTCGCGCTCGCCGTCGCCGCCGGCCTGTTCGCCTACGGCGGCTGGCACATGGTGACCTACACGGCCGGCGAGACGAAAGACGCGGCCCGCACGCTGCCGCGCGCGCTCATCATTGGGACGCTCATCGTCACGGCCTGCTACGCGGGATTGAACGCCGTCTACCTGCGCGTGCTGCCGCTCGACGCGGTGCGCGCGTCGACGCGGGTCGCGGCGGATGCCGCCGACGTGCTCTTCGGGGGCGGCGGCGCCACGCTGATGGCCGCACTCGTGATGGTCTCCACGTTCGGCGCGGTGAACGGGATCATCCTCGTGGGCCCGCGCGTCTACTACCAGATGGCGCAGGACGGGGCGATGTTCAAGTGGATGGGCGCGGTGCATCCGCGCTACGGCACGCCGCATCGCGCGCTCGCCGTGCAGGCGGTCTGGGCGTCCGTGCTTGCGGCGACGAACACCTACGGCGCCCTCTTTTCACGCGTGATCTACACGGAATGGATCTTCTTCGCCGCGATGGCCGCGGGGCTCATGCTGCTGCGCCGGCGCGCGGACTACCGGCCCGCGTATCGAGTGTTCGCGTATCCGATCGTACCGGTCGTCTTCATCGCGGCGTCGCTCGTGATTGTCGCCATTAAGATTCTGGAGACGCCCGTCGACAGCGCCATCGGACTCGGGATGGTCCTGATCGGCCTCCCGGTGTACTTCCTGTGGGCTGGCCGGTCCCGGGGATAAGCCGTCAGCGCGGCATTGGCGCCAGGTAGTGCTGGCGCGCGCGAATGGA